>NZ_PUWT01000005.1:0-124025 GCF_002968995.1 Photorhabdus hindustanensis | reverse complement strand
GCAAGCGGGCATTAGAAGTCGCAAAAGCGGTAGTGAAAGTATTATACCCGTTAAAACAAAGGGTTAAGACCATCACATTCGATAACGGTTTGGAGTTCGCAGAGCATGAAATCATGAGTAAAAAATTAGAAACCCAAATTTATTTTGCTCACCCTTACTCGCCTTGGGAAAGAGGGATAAATGAGAATATCAATGGACTCATCAGACAATACTTTCCAAAGGGAACTGATTTTAATAAAGTCTCTGATCAGGAAATAAATTTTGTAGTAAACCGATTAAATAATCGCCCCCGAAAAACACGGGGAGGGAAAACACCGAATGAATTATTTAAAGGAATACGAACATGTTTACTTCCGGATTAACGATGTTGCACTTATTATGTGAATCCAAGAAATATAATGATATGGATATTGTATGTTTGATGAATATATGGAGAATATGGCGTCGAGATATTTGATGCCATATTTTTATTTTTTATCAATAAAATTTTTAAATAGAATGTGGATCTAAATTTTATAATAATATTGGTTTAATGGCGAAAATATCAAAATTAAGTTATATTTCCTTGTTTTATTTTCAAACATCCTGCAAGGAATTAATTGTGATCTTTATCATTTATTTTTATTAAATTTAATATAGTATAATAAGTTACGCCTAGAAATGGATAATTAAGGTTAGTTAACTTGTTGGAAAATAAGGGGAGTGAAAATTTATTATTTCATAAGGAAAAGGTAACAAAACTAATAATCACAATTTGGTGAAAATATGTTGTTAAGATACTTAATCAATTATCACGGTATTTCCAGAGTTTTATATAAGACATTTCATTTCTTTATCAGATAAAGGGCAACGCTATGCTAATCGAACTTATTACATCATGTAGAAAATCAACCGCAATTTATGCTTTTGTTGATATGGGGTTGTCTGTTCACTTTAAAGATGGAGCCTGCGTAAATATTAGCGAAATTTCCCGTCAATATGGTCTTGATCATGCTCGCTTTAGCCGGTTATGTGAATATTTAATCAAAATAGGGGTATTGGTTAACAGCGGTGAAGGAATTGCACTTTCTGAGGAGTGCAGTGCACTTGCAGACCCGGAAAGTATGGAATCATTAATGATAAGGTGCGAAGTTAGCCCAGAATTCTGGAACGCTTGGTCAATGTATTCAAAATCCTTATCTGAGAATAATAGTAAAACGGCATTTGAAATAGCGCATGGAAAACCATTTTTTGAATATTTGGACAATCATGAATTGTTTAGATCAAATTTTGATTCTTTTATGTCAAAAAACTCGGACAAAATAATAGATAAAATACTCGATATTTATGATTTTAGTCAATACAACAGAATATTAGATGTTGGAGGGGGAGAAGGAAAGCTTTTGATAAGAATGAATGAAAAAGTAAAAGGAAAACATTACGCTGTATTGGACAGGTATAATGAAACCCCTGTTTTAGAAGATATTGAATTTATAAATGGAGATTTTTTTAAATCAGTTCCATCTGGTTATGATTTATATATTCTAAAAAATATTATCCATAATTGGTCTGATAATAATGCAGTATTAATTTTGCAGAGCTGTAGAAAAGCTATGGATGATAATGCAACTGTTTTATTGATAAGCACAGTGAAGAAACCACGATTAGAAATAATTGACTCTACGGATATATTAATGGATGTATTATTATTAGGAAAAGAGCGTTATTTGAATGAACTAGAAGATTTAGCTCACCAGGCAGGATTTGTCGTTAAAGGTATTAAAGAGATAAATGAGAAATATTCAATTATAGAACTAGGGGTAAAATAAATTACAGATAATCATGGAGCTACACAAAGATAGTTATATGGATATTGTGCCTCTGAAAATAGGTATAGCAAGTATGGCATCAAAATGTCTGATGCCATATTTTTATCTTATTTTATAAAAACATATAGATATTTGAAATATAATTCAGATATTTATAATGAATACAGTTTTCATAAATATTATATTTTAATATTGGAATTAATTAGTAATAGGTAGGGTATCACTACCCTTCATTGATGATCTTTAGGGAGGAATTTATTGATGTTTCTTTTCCTATTGCTGAAATAGTACACTTAAGAAATACCTGTAATTTTTCAGGTTTTATAATTATCATTTCTTTTATAAATGAATGTAAATGGAAATATATACACTACGTTATTTTCTGCTATTTAATTTTTAATTGTTATGAGAACAGTTAATTGTGATCTTTGTCATTTCTTTTTATCAAATTTAATATAATCTGATAGTTAACGCCTTACGCTCAAAAATGCGGAAGTAGGATGAATTGAATCTTTACATGAAAAGATAATAAAGCTAATAATTACATTTTAGTTCAAATGGGGTGTCAGGATATCCAATCTATCATCATGGTATTTCTTGGATTTTTGATAAGATATTTAATTTCTTAATAATATATAGATATAAAGGATAGCTCAATGCTAACTGAACTGATTGCGTCAAATAGAAGATCAGCTGCAATTCATGCTTTTGTTGATACCGGATTATCTACTCACTTTAAAGATGGAATTTATGTCGATATAAGCGAGCTTTCCCGTAAATCTGGTGTTAATTATGCTCGGTTTAGTCGATTATGTGATTTCTTAGTTGAAATGGGGGTATTGGTTAGCAACAATAACAAATTCAGGCTTTCTGATGAGTGCCAGGTGTTTGCCGATCCTGAAAGTTTTGAGACATTCATGATAAAGCTTGAAATTTGCTCATATTACGGTAACGCTTGGTTAATGTATGGAAAATCCTTATTTGAAGATGATGGAAAATCGGCATTTGAAATGGCACATGGCAAGCCATTCTTTGAATATTTGGATGGTAACAAATTTCTCAAATCAAATTTTGATGCTTTAATGACAAGAGTCTCAAATTTAATCGTTGAGGAGCTACTTGGTATTTATGATTTTAATCAGCACAATAGAATATTAGATGTTGGAGGGGGAGAAGGGGAGCTTTTAGCAAGAATCAGTGAAAAGGTAAAAGGAAAACATTACGCTGTATTGGATAGATATAATGAACTTCCCGTTTCTGACAATATAGAGTTTATCAATGGAAATTTTCTAAAGTCAATTCCATCCGGTTATGATTTGTATATTTTAAAAAATGTTCTCCATAATTGGTCCGATAGTGACTCAATACTTATTTTGGAGAATTTCCGCAAAGCAATGGATAAAAATTCATCTCTATTATTGATAAATATGGTGAAAGAGCCAGAATTTTCTAGATCTTTCGATATATTAATGGATATGTTATTTTTAGGGAAAGAACGTAGTTCTGCTGAATTTGAATATCTGGCTAACCAAGCTGGACTTGTCGTTCAAGAGAATAAAATTGTAGATCAATCATATTCACCATATTCATTTATTGAACTACGGATAAAATAAATTGTAGGAATTACAGATTATTCCCAAAGATGGTTATATAAAATAAAGCATCAAATTTTTTGATGCTTTAATCTATATCAAAGAAATATATAGATTAAAAATATAAAATGAATTGAATTTAAACAAAAACAGCAAGCCTAATATTTAATCATTTATTGCATTATTCGTACTTAATCAACAATAAGCAGGATATGATTATCCTGCTTTGATGATTATATTCAAAACGCATTAACGTTTCTCTTCTTGCTGTTCCTGTTTTATCACTTCACGATACCAGCGTGGGTGATGTTTCTTCGCCCAACCACGGGTTACCCAACCTTCAACCATTGCCCGGAGAGATCCTTTCACCCAGAATGCCGCATAAGCGTGAATCATGATTGTCAAGATTAAACCAATAGCTGACATTGAATGAATTAGAAGCGCAATTCGAATTATCGGAATAGAGAAGAGATCAGCAAAATAGGGGCGCCAAATAACAACACCACTGACAGCGAGTAATATCAGGCAAATACTGATAGACCAGTAGACCCCTTTCTGACCTAAGTTATATTGGCCAATATCGCCCGCTTCCTCATTTTTCATAATCTTATGGATGTTTTTCAGCCATATAATGTCATCTTTGTCGATAAAGTTATGTTTAAAATATCTGAAAAACATAAAGATAAATAAAATAAACATCGCTGAACCAACAAATGGATGCAAAATTCGTGACAATTGCGGCGTACCTAAGATATTCATCAGCCAGTTAAACGAGGGGAAAAAGAATCCTAATCCACTAATGGCGGTAAATAGAAAACAGAGAACTACCGCCCAGTGGTTTACTCGCTCAACCGGTGAGTGACGGATAATAATATCTTTCCTGCCTTTCATCGCGGTTCCTCCCCATTGGCTGATTGCTGTGAAGGCTCGGTATCACGACGCGCACTTTCTTCGTCTTCTTCCGTTACCTGGTTCGGACCAATACCCACATAATGGAAGAGGCTGGCAGCGAATGTGGCTGCAAATCCCACTGCGGCCAGCGGCTTCCAAATACCTTTCCAGAAGGTGACGGTCGGGCTAATAGCGGGATTGTCCGGTAGGCCATGATATAGCTGTGGTTTGTTAGCATGGTGCAGTACATACATCACATGGGTACCACCAACACCATCAGGATCGTATAAACCCGCATTCTCATAACCGCGGCCTTTCAACTCACTCACCCGTTCAGCCGCTAAATCCTTCATGGCTTTTTTACTGCCAAAATGGATTGCACCGGTCGGACAGGTTTTCACGCAGGCAGGTTCCTGACCGACGTTAACGCGATCAACGCAGAGAGTGCATTTATATACCCGGTTATCTTCTTTGTTGAGTCGTGGCACATTGAATGGACAACCGGCAATACAGTAGCCACAGCCGATACAGTGTTCCGACTGGAAATCAACAATTCCGTTGGCATACTGAATGATCGCCCCTTCTGCTGGACAAGCCTTCAAGCAACCGGGATCAGCACAGTGCATACAACCATCTTTACGAATCAACCATTCCAGTTTGCCGTTCTCTTCAACCTCTGAGAAGCGCATCACGGTCCATGATTTGGCGGTTAAATCAGCCGGGTTATCATAAACACCAACGTTATAACCGATCTCATCACGGATATCGTTCCACTCAGAACAGGCCACCTGACAAGCTTTACAGCCGATACAGGTTGTCACATCAATCAGTTTCGCAACGCCCTCCTGGTCATCCCGCACCCGTGGCGCAGGAGTAAAAGAATTTGTGGCAGAGCGGCGAATGATGTCTTGAGTTTGCAATGACATAATTTTTCCCTTTACACTTTTTCCACATTGACCAAGAACGCTTTGAATTCAGGCGTTTGTGTGTTCGCATCGCCAACAAATGGTGTCAAGGTATTGGCAATAAAGCCTTTCTTCGCTGCCCCTTCAAAGCCCCAATGAATCGGAATACCGATAGTATCCACTTCACGACCGTGTACATTCAGGGTACGAATACGTTTGGTGACAACCGCTTTCGCTTTGATGTAACCGCGATTAGAGCTAACTTTGACGGTATCACCGTGCTTGATGCCTTTCTTTTCCGCCAGTTTTTCACCGATTTCCACAAACTGTTCAGGTTGGATAATCGAGTTCAACAATGCGTGTTTTGTCCAATAGTGGAAATGTTCTGTCAAACGGTAAGTGGTCCCCACATAAGGGAATTTATCTGCCTTACCCATTGCTTCAAAGTCGCTTTTGAACACTCGGGCAGCCGGGTTGGATACCACATTCGGATGCAATGGATTGGTCCCCAATGGCGTTTCAAAGGGTTCATAGTGTTCAGGGAATGGCCCTTCCGCCATCTTATCAATAGCAAACAGACGCGCCATACCTTCCGGTTGCATGATAAATGGACCAACATCCGTTTCCGGCGCAGCCACACTATAATCAGCAGTATCGACGCCACCCCACTTAATACCATCCCACGTCAGTAACTGACGTTTCTCATCCCAAGGTTTGCCCTGCGGATCGGCCGATGCGCGATTGTACAAAATACGACGATTTAACGGCCATGCCCATGCCCAACCGAGAGTATTGCCTAATCCTGACGGATCGGCGTTATCACGACGGGCCATCTGGTTGCCTTCCGGCGTCCAGCTTCCGGCAAAGATCCAACAACCACTAGCGGTAGTACCATCATCACGTAGCTGCGCAAAAGAGGTTAATTGCTGACCTTGTTTCACTATGACGTTGCCATCAGCATCAATCAGATCAATCAGTGCCCGGCCATTACTCTCTTGGGCCACTTCTTCCGATGTAGGGCTGTCCGGGTTGAAGTAATTCCAAGTCATGCTCAGCAGCGGCTCTGGTGATGCTCCCCCTTCCGCACGGTACATATCCCGCATGCGTTTGAAGATACCGGAAAGGATCTCTCCATCACCGATGGCTTCTCCCGGTGCATCCGCACCTTTCCAGTGCCATTGCAACCAGCGACCAGAGTTAACAATTGAACCGTTTTCCTCTGCGAAGCAGCAGCACGGCAGGCGGAAAACTTCTGTCTGAATTTTGGATGAATCGACATCGTTAAATTCACCGTGGTTCTGCCAGAAAGTTGACGTTTCAGTGTTAAGCGGATCGATAGTGATCAGGAATTTCAGTTTCGACAGGGCGTCAACCACTTTGTTTTTATTCGGAAAAGAAGCTACCGGGTTAAAGCCCTGGCAAATATAGCCATTGACTTCACCTTTCGACATCATGTTAAAAAATTGCAGGACGTCATAACTTTTGTCCCACTTCGGCAGCCAATCAAAACCCCAGTCGTTATCTTTACGGGCATTATCACCGTAGAAACTCTTCATCAGACTGATAAAGAATTTTGGGTAATTCCCCCAGTAGTTAATCTGACCCGGCAGCATCGGTTTGGGGGTATTTGCCTGGAGATAAGTTTGTAGATCAGCCTGCTTCTCTGAGGGAAGTGTCAGATATCCCGGCAAGCTTTGCGACAACAATCCCAAATCAGTCAATCCCTGAATATTCGAGTGACCACGCAATGCATTAACACCGCCACCTGCCATACCCATGTTGCCCAATAGCAGTTGGATCATTGCCATCGTTCGGATGTTCTGTGCGCCCACTGAGTGTTGAGTCCAACCCAGCGCGTACAGGAAAGAAGCGGTCTTATCCTTAACACAAGTCTCTGCAATATATTCGCAGACTTTCAGGAAATCCTCTTTTGGCGTACCGCAAATATCACTGACGACATCGGGCGTATAACGGCTAACGTGCTCTTTTAACAAATTCCACACACAATGTGGGTGCTTAAGTGTGATATCACGTTGAGCAAAGCCGTTTTCATCCAGTGCATAGTTCCAACTGGTTTTGTCGTATTGACGTTTTTCCGCGTCATAACCACTGAATAAACCATCATCGAATGAGTAATCTTCACGTACGATCAGACTGGCGTTGGTATACGCCTCAACATATTCGTGGTTAATCTTATTGTTGGTTAGCAGATATAAAATCACACCTGACAAGAAGGCAATATCGGTACCAGAACGGATTGGGGTATAGAAATCCGCTACAGATGCTGTACGGGTAAAACGTGGATCAATCACAATTAACTTAGCGTTATTATGGATTTTGGCTTCCATTGCCCAACGGAATCCCACAGGATGCGCTTCGGCAGCGTTACCACCCATAACGACGATCAGATTCGCGTTCTTAATATCAACCCAGTGGTTGGTCATCGCACCGCGACCAAATGTTGGAGCAAGACTTGCTACCGTTGGTCCGTGTCAGACACGTGCTTGGTTGTCTACGGCGAGCATGCCGAGAGCGCGACTAAATTTTTGCGACAGATAACCTGTTTCGTTACTGGAAGCAGAAGCACACAGCATGCCGGTCGTCAGCCAGCGATTGACTGTCACGCCTTCTTGATTGGTTTTAATGAAATTGGCGTCACGGTCTGCTTTCATTAACTTAGCGATGCGATCAAATGCCTCATCCCAAGTAATACGTTGCCATTTGTCAGAACCCGCTGCGCGATATTCCGGGTATTTCAGGCGGCTTTCGCTATGGATAAAATCAACTAAGCCGGCCCCTTTAGGACAAAGTGCGCCGCGGTTTACCGGATGATCAGGATCACCTTCAATATGGAAAATAGTTGCTTTCGCGTTTTTTGCGCCATCGCCAAGGCTGTACATCAACAGCCCACAACCGACAGAGCAGTACGTACAGGTATTTCGGGTTTCACGCGCACGCAACAATTTATAGTTACGTGTTTGTGCAAGGGCTGCGGCTGGCGCAAAGCCCAACGCGGCTACCGTTGTACCCGCCATACCGCCAGCGCAGATCTTAAAGAACTGCCTTCTGCTGACTTGCATGGGAATCTCCTCACTCACATTGTCTTAAACAGTATCCATTCCATCATGGGAAAAATTTTGAATGTGTTCTTTTTTATTAAAACCACTTTCCGTAGTGGGATCAGATTTATTGCCTGACAAATAGTATAGACTCTTTTTTTCACACGATTATTATGTCGTAACACTATTAGGAACTCATCTAATGTATAACGTAAAATCAGGGAAGTTGTTACCATTTGGTGTGATTAAGGGGGTAATAAGAACGAACGTGCAGAAAAAGCACCATCTTGATACATTAAAAGCTGATTGGATTGCAGAAGAAGTTCCTGTTGCTTTAGTTTACAACGGTATTTCACATGTCGTAATGATGGCAAGCCCTAAAGATCTCGAATATTTTGCTATTGGGTTTTCGCTTTCCGAAGGCATTATTGAATCTCAACACGAGATTCGCGGCATTGATATTATCGCTAATTGTAATGGCGGTATTGAGTTGCAAATCGAACTTTCTAGCCGTCGTTTTGCGAGTTTGAAAGAGCGCAGACGTAATCTGGCTGGACGAACAGGCTGTGGCATCTGTGGAACAGAACAACTTTCTGATGTTTTTCGCCCGATTTCCCCGTTGCCTTTTACTCAAACCTTTTCGTTAAGCCAGCTTGATCACGCCCTCTCTCAACTGACTAACGTTCAGGATGTCGGGGCATTGACAGGTTGCACTCATGTGGCAAGTTGGATTGATCCGGAAGGTAAATTATTGGGGGGATGTGAGGATGTAGGTCGTCACGTTGCACTGGATAAAATGCTAGGCATGAAGGCGAAAACAGGCTGGCAGCAAGGCGCTGTTCTGGTATCTAGTCGTGCTAGTTATGAGATGGTACAAAAATCAGCCGTTTGTGGTGTTGAGGTTCTGTTTGCGGTTTCAGCAGCAACTTCATTGGCTGTAGAAATCGCTGATCGATGTCATTTAACCTTGGTTGGTTTTTGTAAACCCGGTAAAGCGACTATTTATACCCATGCTGAGAGATTAATAAGTTAAATGCGCAAAAAAATAGGCATATCAAGAACGCCCGCATTTCCTACTGTGATTAATATGAAAAGTTTATTTTCATATTAATCAACCGAGGTTATCGCAATAATTCTGAATCATGCAAGCTGTGAAACATCCATAGGTTGGGTTCAATGTAATAAGCCATTTGTTGTTGTACATCCACCATCAGCGGTACTAAGCCACCAGGAATAATATATTGACCACTTTCGGGGAGTTTCATTCCTAGCCATTCCTGCCATTTATCAAGTGTGGCATCTATATGCATTGAGCGTATCGCCGGTCGAATAATCTTCGCTCCCAGACGCCAGTGTGCTCGAATCCAGGGATCAAAAGGTTCATTGTTATCATTTTTCCATTCACAGTATTGTACAAAATCCTGCAATGGATAGTTTTTTTTCAACGTCGGCCTCACGGGAACAACTAATGCTTTAAACCCTGCCTCAATAGCCGCTTGTTTTAAGCTGCCAATAAGCAATGCCGGTATATTCTTACCGCGAAATTCAGGCGCTACCGTTACTGATAACGCCGACAATATTTTTGTGACTGTTTTTCCACGAGCAAACATACCTCTGCGGAAAACTTCATCCCAACCATTATCTGGCAGTTGTTCTAATGAGTCGTCTTCCCAAGGGAAAGGTACTGAATTAGCAACACCAATTAATTTCTGCTCTTCCCCTTGTTGCAAAATAGCAAATTGCTGAAAATGGCTGAAATCTGGCTCAAATAATTTATTCCAATGTTCATATGTCACAGGGGAGTTCTGCATAAACAAAGGCCAATTATTATAAATAAGCTCATCAGTGGCATTTTTTAAATCAGGTCGTTGTTTGGCGGATTGAATAATGATGTGTGTTTTCAAAGTAGGATTTCCTGTAAAGGTAATTTGTAATATTGATAAGTACTTCATTAGTGGAAAATTTTAATTGTATAGAATAGCAGTAATATTTATGGACATAAATAGATAATATGTTTTAAGTAATTTCCACTAAGAGCCAATTAAATAAATTTTATATTTTTGATTAGTTGTTTAACTTGAATTTTTATTTATCTTGCACTGATAATACGCCGTTGGAAATACAATAGAATCAACTCACTGTTTGTCCCAATAGAGTTATTTTATTTGCCGTTGTTGATCATAAAAGTGTTCTTGGGCAGTAATCAGATAAAAATGTTAGCTTTTGAATGCATTTCGCATTTAAATACGGCCGGACGGAAAAATGATAATACTTTTACCTATTAAATAACTTGTTATAATATTGGGACACTTGGCTTTTTCATTCATTTTGGCTCTCCTCATGAGGCTAATTTCATGAATTAATCAACTTTTTCTATGAGTTTTTATATATTTTGGCAACAATGATTATATGTCACTATTTCACACAGGAATTATCATCGTCCTATGACCGATAAATTGGAAATCAATCACGTTGGTATCACATAATTGATACAGGTTGACTTTTATTGAACCCGATTAATGTTAAAGTATAAGTACTTCTTATGTATGTGAATTCGGCAATAATTGCTGCAAGTTTTCTTTCCTAAGTGATTTATCTGTTTCTTTTCCAATTTGATGTGACTATGGCTGATATTTAGGCCGGTAAGAGGAGAGCCTGATGGCGGGTTTACTACCGATTACTGTAATTGGTGCGGCGGCAGGAGATATTGTTCTTAGTTTACCGAGGCTTCCTCGCAGTGGGGCAGATCAGGAAGCTAAAGAAATTGATCGACAGATTGGCGGTTCTGGTTTTAATGTTGCTCGGGCCTTGGTCCGCCTGCAAGTCCCTGTGATCAATGGCATACCCATTGGTAACGGATACTGGGGTAAGCAAGTCACCAAAGAGATGCAAGCCCTTGGGCTTGAGGTCACATTGACCCATTCCTATCTTGATAATGGTTGGTGTTTGGCTATGGTTGAACCGGATGGGGAAAGAAGTTTTGTCTCCGTAAGTGGTTGTGAAGTTGACTGGAATACGGCCATGCTTTCTTCTATTGCTTTGCCGGAAAGGGGGTATATCTACTCCAGTGGTTATGTCATGGCGGGTAAATCAACGGCGATTTTATGTGACTGGTTACTGGCGTCACCATCCGGGCAGACGTTATTGCTGGATTTTGGCCCACGTTTACCAGAAATAGATCCTACATTCCTTGATGCATTACCTGTTGACCGGACCATTCTGACGCTGAGTCGTAATGAAGTTGCTATATTGTGCGGGGAAGGCGATCCTGTCGTCCAAGCTAGCCGTTATTCCAGTAAAAGAAAAATCACTATTATTTGTCGGTTAGGTTCACAGGGTACGTGGATATGTCTGCCTGATCGTGAGCCAGAATATGTTGCTGCTTATAAAGTGAAAGTGGTGGATACCATCGGTGCTGGTGATGCTCATAGTAGTGGCATGCTTGCAGGTTTATCGCAGGGAATGTCATTAAGAGATGCTGTTGAGCTTGGCAATCGTGTTGCCGCCATTGTTGTCAACCGTTCTGGTGCTGCGGGTGCACCAACAATAAAAGAACTAGAGGAGTTTGTGTTTGAATAATTATTTTCAGGTACTACGCCTCTTAGATTTTAAGGGGCGTAGTTAAAATGAGTGAATTACTTCCAGGTTGGAAACGCAAAACGGTTTTATTTTTATCAGCTCAAACAATTTCTTTGCTAGGTTCTTCCATTGTCCAGTTCTCTATCGTCTGGTATATCACCTTAAATACATCATCGGGAGAAATGCTGGCTATTTCGGTACTCTGTGCATTTCTTCCACAGGTGTTGATCTCCTTATTTGCTGGTGTCTGGGCGGATACTTATAGCCGTAAGTTGCTCAGTATTGCCTCTGATGCAGCAATTGCATTAGTCACTCTTGGTTTAGCTATCTCTTTTATGCTCGGATTTAAGAGCATTGAGTTGTTATTTGTCGCGCTGATTGTCCGCTCATTCGGGACGGGCATCCAGATGCCGGCTGTTAGTGCTATTATTCCGCAACTTGTGCCGAAAGAGAAATTATTGCGGGTCAATGGTATTAATACGTCTCTGACTTCACTGATGATGTTGGCATCTCCTGCTATTGGCGGCTTTTTATATTCTCAAACTTCAATTGAAAATATTTTCTTGGTGGACGTAACGACTGCCATTATCGGCATCAGTATTGTTGCGTTTATTCCTATTCCTAAAATTGCTTCTGATTCCATACCGGATAATAAATTTCAGGCGATTTTAGCGGGCTTCCGTTATCTGCAAGAGAATAAATTGATCAGAAATCTTTTGATTTTTCTGATTTGTGTCTGCTTTCTGATTAGTCCGGCTGCATTTTTGACGCCTTTATTAGTTAATCGGACATTTGGAGAAGAGCCGTGGCGTTTAGCCGTTAATGAAATGACATTTAGTGCCGGCGCGGTTTTGGGGGGATTGCTGATCTCTTTCTGGAGTGAATATAAAAATAAAATGCGTATAACGGCGGTAGCTTGCGCGTTTTTTGGCCTATTTATGGTCGCTCTCGGTAATGCCTATTGGTTCCCACTTTATCTCGTACTCAATGTCTTTTTAGGTGTGGTAACACCTTGTTTTAACGCACCGATAACAGCGGTTTTTCAGGAAAGAGTCGAACCTGAAATGATGGGCAGGGTATTTAGTTTAGTTCAAATTGCTCTGTCCTGCTCTCTGCCATTAGGTATGGTGCTGTTTGGTCCAATTGCTGACTATATTAGTATTCAATCTCTTTTAATGATATCTGGCGGGTTGATATTATTGACTGGCGCACTGTTTTTTATGTTTAACGGAGAAGACAGCCGAGAAAGTAGCAGAGCAGTTTAATCAGGCTTAATGTTGCCAGTTATGCGATAAGCGCAGCGCCGTGAATGGATTTCCATATGTCGATTCTATCGGCATATGGCTAGTACATGTCGAAATTTATCGATTTTATCGACATGAAACCTTTACGTGTCGATGCCGTCAACATATACTCGCAACGTGTCGAAAAAAACAGGAAATATAAACATGACATGGCAGCCCGATGCGCCTTTTAATGCTATTCCCTTATTGCCACCGGTCATAAAGGTGATGGAGTCCATTGCGGTATTAAAAGCCTGTATACCTGCCAGAGCTGCACTGGCTGAGCTTAAGCAAGCTGGTGAATTGTCGCCTAATCAGGGGTTACTCATTAACTTGTTGCCGCTGCTGGAAGCAAAAGACAGCTCAGAAATCGAAAATATTGTTACTACTTCAGACAAACTGTTCCAATATGCACAAGAAGACAGTCTGGCTGATCCTGCAACGAAAGAAGCACTACGCTACCGCACTGCACTTTATGAAGGGTTCATACAATTAACTCGGCGGCCACTATGCACGAATACAGCGATTGAAGTTTGTAGCCGACTAAAAGCTGTTGATATGAATATTCGCAAAGTTTCTGGTACAACGCTGAGTAATCAGGCAACGGGTGAGATTATTTATACGCCGCCAGAGGGAGAATCTCAGATACGTGATTTACTCAGCAATTGGGAGCAATTTCTTCATGCAGAAGATGGAATCGACCCATTAATCAAAATGGCTATTGCTCACTACCAGTTTGAGGCTATTCATCCATTTACTGATGGCAATGGACGTACCGGCCGTATCATTAATATTCTCTATCTTATTGAACAGCAGCTTTTGACGCTGCCAATTCTCTATTTAAGTCGCTACATTGTACAACATAAGAGTGATTATTATCGGTTGCTGACTCAAGTCACTGCCGCCGGGAAATGGGAAGAGTGGATTATCTATATGTTAACCGCAGTAGAGCAAACTGCTAAATGGACTACGGATAAAATTGCTGGGGTAAGAGAATTGATTGAACATACCAGTGAGTATATAAAACAAAGCCTGCCTAAAATTTACAGCCATGAGCTGGTGCAGGTGATATTTGAACAACCTTATTGCCGTATTAGTAATTTGGTTGAGAGTGATATTGCTAAGCGTCAAACTGCTTCGGTTTATTTAAAACAGTTGTGTGATATTGGAGTATTACGAGAAATTCAGGCCGGGAAAGAAAAGTTATTTGTTCACCCTAAACTGGTACAGTTAATGACTAAGGATAGTAATACATTGAGTTATTACACAGTTTGAAAAGTATCTACATCAAATTTATTAAAAATCTTTGTGAATAACTGGTAAAAATTGAAGCCGAACATGATGTAGTAAAAACCGCTAGCTTTCATTGTTGCAGTACTGCTGGCTATACAACGATAAAGAGCTAAACGTAATTTGCAGAAGTGACTTATTCTTTGTTTTTTTATGATGGAGAGGCTAATACTCTCCGGTTGCCATTATTCTCCGGCATACTGATGATATCAGCAGTTTCCATCTGTTCAATGATACGTAAGGCTCTGTTATAGCCAACAAAATAATGTGTCGCTTAAAAATTTCTTACAATACATATATCCACTTCGCTGGCATGACCTTAAAAATAAGTAGTTACTGCGACAATAGTAAATTTTAATAGCATAACTAATTGATATTTATTAATTATTCATTATTTTTGTACTTAGGGAAGTGGGGGGAGCTTTTTCAGATAAGAGAAACACTATAGCTTTTTTAACTTATTGGGGGTAACTTATCAGAATGATTATAGTGCGATGGTGATGAAATATGTCTTTGGATGTAGCTTATAGCATTGAATTAAATGAGTATATCGACCCTGATCGAGCTTATGATTTGTATTGGTCTGGATTAATTACTAATAAAAAATTATTTATATGTCCTGGCGAAGATTGTTCTGCACAGGTTACTTGCGCGAATCTTGATGAAGATATGCAGAACATGCGTGTAGTTCCTCATTATCGCATTTATGGTAAACATCATCCTAATTGTGAAATAGAGAGAAAAGTTCCGCTTAAGATATTAAGTGTCATTGAAAATGCTAAGCAAGGAGAGAAAAAGACACTTGATCAGTCGATAGTTGATTCTTTTATACTTCATCGCCCGGATAGTTATTATGAATCTAAGAAGAAGGATGATAATAAAAATCATGGAAATAAGCAGAATAAATATCTATCAAAGTCATATGCTCTTAATCTGAAAGAAATCGGCAATATAGGGAAAGTCTACTCGGTTAGAACTATCGTAAGTCGTTATATAAGGTATATTAAGGATAATACGTTAATAAATAGGAAGTTGAATATATCTGGAATGGATATACCATATTCTGGGGTGTTTAAATGTATTTGGGAGCAGAAAATAGATTCGTTGCCAGAGTATGGAATTATATATTATGGTTGGGCTTATATAGATAAGTATGAAGGTAAAGGATATCGTATTAAATTTAAAAAAAAGATAAAAAACTCACATGGTGAATTACTACAAACAACTTGTTTTATATCCCAAAAGCTAATAGATAAATATCATGTAAAAAAACTTGTCATCAAGAGGTTGTCAAAAATAATACAGACACAAAAATCTACAGCATTTGTCTTCATTTATGGGCGGCCTGAAATAATTAGATCGAAAATCAATAATAAAGAGTATGTTAATTTCTATGTTGATAACTTAGACTACATTGATATTAATGTAGATAATCCTCTTCCTAAAAGAAAAGTTTAAATTTAAGTACGGGGAAAAACAGGGTTCTTAGCTGAGTGAGCTAGTATTTTTTACCAACGTTCCGTAAATTCTGTGCCAGCGGGCTAACACTTTTCTCACTAGTAGCGGTATCTACAGCCAGATTTTCCAGTGTATTGTCGTTATTTAAGGATATGTATGCCATTACGATGCAGTATACAATCGTGGAATGCGATAATTTCCTGCGCATTCACCCAAATCATCGGTAAGTCAACGCCTCTACAGTATATCTGTGGCGCTGCATAATGTGATCAAACTCGGCATCCAGTTTAGCATTTCGATAATTCTCATTTCATTTATACCCGTTATCTTTTAAGTTGCCTCTTTGTTGGCTGCACTCACTCACCCTGGTCACATAGTTCGCTATGCTCCCGGGGATTTTCTCCCTTGCCGTCGCGATGCATTTTGAAATCCATAGGGTATATATTTTTTTTATTTGTATTTTCCGCTTTAATCAAGTTTTTATATTTACACCAATCAAGAGAGATTAATGTATTTAATACTAATGTGCTACCTAGACGACTTACATACTTTTCCATTGAAGCCATACTATTCCTTTGTTAAATAATTCTATTTCATAGCTGCTGATTAACTTCATGACTTTTCTTGGCAATCGGGAGCATTTCATGCTTTGCATAATATAGTGATTATATTTCCTAACTGTTAGTTCCTCAGGAATCTTATGAATAAATCCTTTCGTAATTAATTCTAACCTTATATTTCTTGAATAAATTTGAAGCCGTTTAAAAGGGTTTCTCATTTGGCAAATGCTTTATAGTATGAGTGCGTTACCATGTTTAGGTGATGGTTTTTTTAGGTTTAAAGCGAACTTCGATGCGTAAAAATTGTGGGTGTTTATTTAGGTTAATATCAATAAGCTTGCGTCTCTGTTTGAGGGCGACAAAAATGTCCCATAGCACATGGTATTACGATGTTAATGCTCTGAACCGAAAGGACAAATACGCTGAGATAAAAAGTAAAATTAGCGAGGTATATCACCATAATAAAGGCTGTTACGGTTATCGCAGAATCACGGTCTCACTGAGAAAACAGGGATACCACGTAAACCATAAGACGATACAGAGACTTATGGCAGAACAGTCTCTCAGGCATTAATCAGGGTGAAGAAATATCTCTCATGGAAAGGGGAGTCGGTAAAACAGCACCAAATATCCTAAAACGAGACTTTAGCGTACAGAAAGTTAACGAAAAATGGGTCATTGAAGCCGTTTTAGGGAAGTGTCCATTTCATTATTTCATAATTATGATACACCCACTCTTTTTATTCTTTGCTATTCCTGTAGAGATATGAATTTAAAAACGTTTTCACTTTCTCAAGCAACTGCCACATATACTGACAGTAATGATTTCGAGCCACCGTTTCATATAAGGATTACCGCAGGAGTTCAATTTTATTCAGCCAGGGAGAATAAACAGGTAAAAACAATAGGTTAAATTTAGGGTGACAGGCCAGCCAATCAATGACCAGCCAGCTTTTATAGATACTGTAATTATCCAAAATCAATGTGAGGGTTTCAGAATGATAATATTGGCGATCAAGTTCTTCCAATGCATTGATAAACAATCGAGAATTCTTATTTAACCCGTCAACATAAGTGATTTTCCCCGATTGAACATTTAGGCAACCCGCAAAGTAATGTTTTTGATTTTTTCTTGGTGTCACGATACGTTTCTGCTGCCTTTTTAAATACCCGTCAGCGCCGATTTTTGGGTTTAGCTCGATATCGACTTTCCCGCGTTAATTGCAGGTACCACGGTACCCACCGCCTCGCATTCAAATCAGAGTGTTTTTACCTTCGCCAGCTCATGAGTATTAGCGAGTTGCGAAAGGCTATCGATGAATACATCCATTACTACAATAACGAGCATATTAGTCTGAAGTTAAATGGCCTGAGTCCGGTAGAGTTCCGAACTCAGACCTTGTTAGCCGCGTAATGTAACCTGTTCAACTTTATGGGGTTACGGCTATTAGGGGAATGGTTAGTTAGGCTGAGACAATGTGATATCGTCTGAAACCTTACTCTTGAATCAATTCATTGAGTATGAGGCGTTAGGTTGCGTCATTACTGGGTTTGATCTATTCAATATTTTATAGGGATACACCCTTGGGTACACGCTAAATCGAGGTGTACCTCTGGGGTGATTGAAATGTGTACAATCATGGAAGTTACATATTAGCGATGTGATTACTTTTTGAGTTTTTTCTTTGCTATCGTTTCTAATTGTTTGGTGCTTTTCTCTGGTGATGGTAAATCCTCTGGCATTGTTCCGCCCAACTCTTGGATCGTATCTCTAACTTTTCTTCCAACGTCAAAATGAGTCTGGTTTGCTTGTGTTTTGGTTTTTACGTTATCTCGTCTCAGCTTTTCCTCGGCTTGGGTTGCTCTAAACAAGTTAGCAGCAAGCTCTGTTGACCCCATGTGATCTAATATTCGTTGTGATTTTTTTAAGCCTTTTCGTTGGTGGATTGCTTTCTGGTCTAGTCCACCGTATAAACCTTGGTAGCCGTGATTTTGGAAAATGGCAAAATCAATATTTGTTTCTACGCCTGCTCGCTGGGCTGTTTCAACTAACTGCTTGTTATGCTCTTTTAGCTCATTACGCAGGAATAGCCGCTTTTCATCTTCTCGTAGTCTTTTAAATGTCGCATCATCTGCTAGCTCTTGCCGCCTAGTTTGAATCGCAAAATATGTCTGCCCTGCCGCTATCACTGGCTTGCTAGGATCGCCATTTTGTACAACGAGATAGCAGGCATAGCGAGACAGTATTACATCCTTTAATTTTCTTTGTGCACCTGAGCCAATATTGACCATATCGAGGGCATCCTCGAAATGGTCTTCAATATTGTGTCCGCTATGGGAGCAGGCTTCTTTAGCTCGTTCTAAAACAGGCGTGAAGTGACGGTACTCTGAATATTCAAGAAGCTTAGAAAGCTCTCTAGCCGACCAGAATTCGATATCAGATTCATCAATTCTTTTTATTTCTTCAAATGGCTGGTGGTGTTGCTCCATGTATCGAACCTCTCATATTTGTAGTGGTATAGATTGATAATACGGATAGCTTACCTTTAGTGTAATTCAAATACTGTTATGCCATCCAAGAATAACCCTCTCCGTAATCTCACCGTGGCTATCGAACTACCGGAAAATCCTCGGTAGTTGAACCTCTGCATTATTTTGTTACCTTTCACTTTATTAATCATTTTCTTTGTCGTTATCTGATATCCCCACAATCAATGAAGTGAAGTCAGTACACTAAACGCACTGAGCTAATGACTGACAACGAATATCGTCGGAAGTGAATAGAAGAACTGGGCTCACCATTCTGTTACTCATTGTTTTCATGGCAAAGCTTAAAATTAAGCCCTGCAAATTCAGTGAGTAGGTTGGTACGTTTAACGTTCTGAGCTATAGGAGTCGCGACGTATTGCGTCGGAACCTATTGAGTGATTGAGGAGACAGCTAACTGATATCCTTGCCAATAAGAAGATCCCCCCATAACAGTGATCACCTGACCTTTCCGCAATAGCATCACCGACAGTGCCATTTCATCAAAGCCCACTACACGCAGCGGGTAATCACTGCGCTTTTCACTCTGTGCCTGCATGGTAGCGACTGCCATCACTTTATCTGTTTGGCACTTAATACGCCTAGGCGCAACGGTTACCTTCCCTGTGACCGTGGCGATTATCGATGATGCGTTCTTTTGCTTTCTTCGTGGTGCCATTTTCCATCACCTGTAGATGATCTTGTTTTTTCTTCATGATAATAATCAGTAAGGACAATAAGCTCGGTGGTTAACCTCGTCAAAATTATTGACTTGGTTGACTGCCCCTCTTAAAGAGGGGTAGTTAACTGTTTGATTTTATCACATGACTCAACTTTGAGTGATCTCAAAGGGTAGCATTCGCCGTGCTATCCTTTTCTTTTTGTGCTCCACTCAATGAGGATCGCAAATTAACCGCGTCGCTAAATGATACGCGCATATTATGACCAGATTGCAAATATGCCGTGTGACTATATTTCAATGGGTTAGGTAACTGACCCGAAATTATCGGGGCAGCCGAAGTGAGGACTTCAAAAGTAGGACTCCTTAACCTCAAGGAGTCTACGCAGTTAACAATGATCATCACTCTGCCTCTTCCAAAAGGTCAGGCTGGTATGTTCTCCACAGTTCCCGTCCTTCTTTATTTAAGCTGGCTAGTTCTCCTTTGCATGATTAAAGATCGCGCCCACGTTGAGACGCAATTGCTTTGTATTCGTTCTGTCGCCGGGTGAAGTCGTTCAGCGCGGCAAATGGCACACCATAAGAACCCGTTTTGCGGATAGACGGGATAACCTCACGGAATACCCAATTAGCGAATCTATGGGCAAACGTTCCTTGCTTGGTGGCCCTGCGGCTACGAGTGATTAGTTTGTAAAAACCAGACTCTGAAATGCCAGCTCGTTTTGGATTTCCCTGAATACCATAACTTAAAGTTACAGTATTTTTTTCATCCAAATCTAAAGCCTTTAGAGCTTTACTTGGGTTCGTGATCCCCAAAGCCTTACACACGTCCGCAGCAATAAACCACGGCTCATTGTTATTTTTGAAAATTCGAACCTGTACACACTCAAATTTAATAAATGAGATATCCGCTGAGTCGATATTCAAAATAGGTTCTTGACCGTTTTCAGAGTGAACAAGTCCCTGACCGATTAAGGCCATATTTTTGGATGTCATGTTTATTACTCCGTTATTCGGTAGGGTACAGAGACAAAATTAATTCAGCTTGTGATTCAGATATGCCCTCATATCCACCAGCTTGAACGCGTTTATTAACAAGACTGACAATCTTCTGTACGTCCTGCTGGTGGCGAATACGATAGCGATAATGGCTACCTATGCCATCAGGGTTAGGCTCGTCTATGCGTTCTAACTTAATATTTAGCGTGCGCTCCAGTTCTGAGGCGTAGTTACGGAAAGAGGATAAGCGGTAATATTTCAAGCCGTCATTTTCGGTAAACCCATTAACACCCGTGCCAGCAATATAAATAAAGCTTCGCTGTTTCTTTGGTGTCCGTTTGGTTATAATCGTGGGGCAATTTTCAATATCTGAAATATTTAAGCCGCCACCACAAGGGCGGTTTTTTTTTCATCTTATGCCACCTCTCGTTGTGCTTTTTTAGATTCAACCCATGCACGGATCTCCGCTGCGTCAAAGACAGAAAAACCTTCCCCAAGCTCAAAGGGTAATGGCAGTTTTCCGACTTTAGCCCAACGGTTAAGAGTTGCGTCCGATATGCCTAAAAAGTCGGCGGTGTGGCGTTTGCGAGCATTGCCACTGGTAGGGTATGGGGTATTGTTTTTAGTACGTGGATTGCGTTTGCGCTGGTATTCCATGATTTGCCTAGCTCCGTTCTGTTGGTCACTAGGCATATTTAAGCAGAATTGATAAATAATATTAGGAAGTTATCGAAAACTTCCAGAAGTTATTGATAACTTCTTATGAATGAGTTCTTATACCTCTGGCTCTTTCCAGCCAATCTCCTAATGTTTTGTCTGAGATTACTGGCGGTTCTATCTTTGCAGCGTTTGCTCTTTTGCTGATTTCATCTAAAAGTGTCTGGGGTGATTGCTTTAGTTGTTGTTCAGAAAAGCCATTCAGTAAAAGTAAAAATTTGATATATGTTGCTTGGTTTGCTGTAGTCCTTACCGTTGGTTTTTTTTCAAGTTTTGCGTTCTTTTGATGAAACATATCGCGTTCTATGCCAATACTAACAGCTCGTCCGCCATTGATGAGAATATCTAATTCATAGTCTGTTATCAGTAGATCTTTTACCTTAACTGAAAACCAATCGGATAAATAGTAATCACTAGGTTCATATCCATCAGATTTTGTAAAATTATCGCATCGGGGTATATCGAAACTATCAATTAAAAAGTCATCGGCGACTCCATTAATTATATCAATTTCGTCAGGAGCAATGAGATGATAAGGAATAGCGACTAGGCCATCAAGAATATGAACTTTATTTGTGTCTTTTGGAGTATCAAATTCTTCAGAAATAAAAAGATAATCAGATTGGTAATGAAAGAATTTATCATCTGGATAGATGCTCTTACTGGGAGTGCTTTCATATTTAGCTATGATATTACCAATTTCTTCTTTACTTTTATCAATAGTATTTTTATCTAAAAATAAAATCGAATTAGATTCAATTGTTATATTTATTACCTCATCATCTTTGAATAAGTAAAATCCCATATCTGGAGCTTTCACACACAATTGTAATAAACCAATTGAAGCAAAATGAATCAAATCGCTAAAATCAATGTCACCACTAATAACCTTGATAGCTTTCTCTAATGTGTAATATTTTCTTTTTGGTAATGCCATTACGTCACCTTTGACGTGCCTTAAAGATAACCGTATCAGGTGAGTAAGGCTTCCTCACTTTTCGCCCGTCGGGCTAGATACGGCTAATTCGGTTATTTTGTTTTTCGTGTGCCCATCGGGATCACGTTGTAATCTTTGCCTTTTTCTAGTGCTACCAGCAAATCACACCATTGAGTTAATGCCGCCTTGCGCTCGTCGAAATAATCATGTCTGTTATAGATGCCCTCAACGCCTTCAATAGGATGATCAACTCTTCTCTGGTTAGCCATCTGTCGCGTGATACTTCTTTTCCACCAGCATCAGCAACCTCAAATGCTGAACAGGGATTTACGTCAATGATCTGACGCCTGATACCATAATCAAATATACGCCTAATCCATCGCAGAACGTCTGTTGCTATAGTGAGTGCGCCTCTATCAACGATGCTATTTAGAATTTCATCAATATGACGGGGCTTCACGTCCTCCAGCTGCATATGACCAATGCGAGGGTTAATGTCTTTATCTATTCTTCTGCGGAGTATGTCAGGGTGTTTCCAGCGTGGCAGTATCTGGCGTTCAAAATATTCAGTCGCTAGGTCTGATACCTTGATAGCGTTCTTCTCAGCTTCAATCTTTGCCAGTGCTTCGGCTTTGCGTTCCTGCTTTTCGCCAGAACGTCATAGCTCAAAACAACACGGGCTGATAGCTATCTGGTTAACTCTCGTGCTTTGGCTAGGGATAGGTTGGCGTACGTTCCCAAATTCATGGTTCTAGACTTTCCAGCTAATTTATATCTGAAACGCCATGATGGAATTCGGCCATTTTCTCTAAAGCGTAAATATAGCCCGTTGCCGTCCGCTTTCCCTTCGAACCTTTCGCCTGACTTTATCCATGCCCTGATTTCTTTATCTGTGAATTTAGGCATTTGTGCAATTTCCAGTATGAAATAGGGGGTGTACCCAAAATGGTTTTTTGAATGCGCTTTGGGTACACGCTAATCATGCGCTACTGTGATTCGCTCTGCAATGCTATGATAGTAAAAAAGTCAGATATAACAAAGTATATACTGGCTTTATGATTTGTTCTGATATGCTAAGAAACGTCACTCAATATTCTGAATCTGCTCTCTCATCTGCTCAATCAGCACCTTCAATTCAATAGCGGAATTAGTGATATCGGTGTTGATAGATTTGGAGGCAAGCGTATTAGATTCGCGGTTGAATTCCTGCATCATAAAATCCAGACGGCGGCCGACGGCTTCTTTTTTCTTCAAAATATTACGGGTTTCTTTGACGTGGGCATCGAGGCGATCTAACTCTTCTGCCACATCAAGGCGTTGGGCCAGTAAAACCAATTCTTGCTCAAGACGGTTATTTTCAAGCTGTACCTGCGCTTCTTCCAGTTTGGTTTGCAGGCGTTCCCGTTGCCATTGCATGATTTCAGGCATTTGTTGGCGAACTTTACTGACTTCTTCGGTAACAGCGTCCAAACGTTGTTCAATCATCATCTTGAGTGCATTGCCTTCGGCTTCACGGCTTTGAATAAAGGCATCCAGTGTTGTGTCCAGCTCTGCCAGCAATTGAGTGCTAATAGCATCTAAGTCTTGCTCTTCTGCTGCCATAACGCCAGGCCAACGCAGAATATCAACAGGGTTGATTTCACCTTCATTGCTCTGTTGTTTGACCCAGTTTGCTGAGTTTACTAGCTGTTTTGCCAAAGTTTCATTCAGGATAAGTTCGCCTTGAGCGCGTGAATCCAGTTCAAAACGCAGGTTACACTCAACTTTTCCGCGAGTCAGACGGGAACGAATACGTTCACGGATCACCGGTTCCAAGCTTCTGAATTGTTCTGGTAGGCGAATATAAGTTTCTAAATAACGCTGATTAACGGAGCGTAGTTCCCAGGCCGCATTTCCCCATTCACTTTTGATATCTCGCCGTGCAAAAGCAGTCATACTACGGATCATGATTCGTTCCCAATTTAAACAAAAGATTAACAGATTATAACGCTCGTTGTAGATGTAGGATAGGCATTAGCCCGGTTAGGCCGTATAATGCGCCCCCAATAATGATCTAACAACGGAGATAACACTATGCGCCCAACAGGAAGAGCGGCAGAACAAGTGCGTCCTATCACTATAACCCGTCATTATACTAAGCACGCGGAAGGCTCGGTTCTAGTAGAGTTTGGCGAGACTAAAGTGTTATGTAATGCGTCCGTTGAAGAAGGGGTTCCTCGTTTCTTGAAAGGTCAGGGGCAAGGTTGGGTGACGGCGGAATATGGCATGTTACCGCGCTCTACTCATACCCGAAATGCTCGTGAAGCCGCTAAAGGCAAACAGGGCGGACGTACGATGGAAATCCAACGTTTAATTGCCCGTTCGTTGCGCGCCGCGGTTGATCTGAAAAAACTGGGCGAACACACCATTACACTAGATTGTGATGTCATTCAGGCTGATGGCGGTACCCGTACAGCTTCTATTACGGGTGCTTGTGTCGCGCTGGTTGATGCGTTGAATAAAATGGTGGAAGTAGGCAAGTTGAAAGAGAGTCCTCTGAAATCAATGGTTGCCGCGGTCTCTGTTGGCATTGTGGATGGCGAAGGCCGTTGTGATCTGGAATATGTGGAAGATTCCGCCGCTGAAACTGATATGAATGTCGTGATGATGGAAGATGGTCGGATGATTGAAGTGCAAGGCACTGCGGAAGGCGAGCCATTTAGTCATGATGAGTTGTTATCCTTATTGGCCCTTGCCAAGGGAGGATTAGAGGATATTTTTGCAGCGCAGAGAAATGCATTAAAATAATAAGTTGATCAAGGCGACGGAATAGTCGCCTTTTTTATGCCTGTTGTATGGCGGATAACCATGACCAAGAGAGAGGAGAGACACCAATGAAAGCCTATCAGCGCGAATTTATCGAGCTTGCGCTAAAAAAACAGGTACTGAAATTTGGGGAGTTTACCCTGAAATCAGGACGTAAAAGCCCGTATTTTTTTAATGCCGGGCTGTTTAATACAGGGCGTGATTTGGCGTTAATCGGGCGTTTTTATGCAGCAGCATTGTTGGATAGCGGTATTCAGTGCGATTTGTTATTCGGCCCCGCCTACAAAGGTATTCCAATTGCAACGACAACGGCAGTTGCACTGGCAGAGTATCATGATATTGATATGCCATATTGTTTTAACCGTAAGGAAGCTAAAGATCATGGCGAAGGCGGTACTTTGGTTGGTAGTTCGCTTAAAGGCAATGTTGTTCTGGTTGATGATGTTATTACCGCAGGCACAGCTATCCGTGAATCTATGGAGATTATCAAGCAGCATAATGCGACACTTGCCGGCGTGATGATTTGTCTTGATCGTCAGGAACGTGGGAATGGTGAAATCTCGGCAATTCAGGAAGTGGAAAGAGATTATGGTTGCAAAGTGTTTTCTATCATTACCTTAAATGATTTGATTAATTATTTGAGTAGTCAGCCAGAGATGAAAGATCATCTGGATGCAGTAAAAGCCTATCGTGCGCAGTACGGTATCTGATAGATAAGCTTTAAAAAAAGCCCTCGCCCAATAACGGGCGGGGTGAGTAGTAGAACAACTTATTGTAACTGAGCCAATAATAATGGCCAGCGCGCTTCAAATTCCTGCGTTGGACGATAGTGGAACTCAGAGCGTACAAAACGTGATAGCATCCCTTCACAAAACGCGAGTAACTGAGAAGCTAATAACGACTCATCATAACTGAAACCTTGCCCATCACGTAATTTTTTCTCTTTTAAAACTTGACGGATCTGTACTTCAATTCGTTCAAATAACTGATTTATACGCCCTTGCAGCCGGTTTTGTTCAAACATTAGAGCGTGACCGGTCATGATGCGGGTCAGACCGGGATTTTTTTCTGAAAAACCTAGAATCAGGATTAATATTAGGCGAATACGAGTCGTGGTATCTTTCTCGTCTTGCAGAATCAGGTTAATCCGTGAAATTAATGAGTCTTCAATGAACTCGATCAAACTGTCAAACATCCGGGTTTTACTAGGAAAATGCCGGTATAGGGCAGCTTCGGAAACGCCTACGTTGGCGGCCAGTTTGGCGGTAGTGATTCGATGACTACCATCACTGGATTGCAACATATGCGCCAGCGCCTGTAAGATTTCCTCGCGCCTGTTTCTTTTCTTTGTATTTTCGTTTTCTGCCATGTCTGACAAGACCTTTGTTAAGAACAGCAAAACAAATAGATCAGTAATTCTCCGCTCAACGGCATGTTGAGCAAAGAATATGATAATAGGTTAAATGGTATTAGGTTTTACGGGGACTTATTGGCGACCGGAATGACCAAAACCACCACTGCCTCTTTTGCTGGCTTCAAAATCTTCTACCAGATTGAATTCAGCCTGGACGACGGGTACAAA
This sequence comes from Photorhabdus hindustanensis, assembly GCF_002968995.1. NCBI lineage: Bacteria > Pseudomonadati > Pseudomonadota > Gammaproteobacteria > Enterobacterales > Morganellaceae > Photorhabdus > Photorhabdus hindustanensis. The sequence continues at coordinate 97,355 of NZ_PUWT01000005.1, read as the reverse complement.
AACCATTTGAGCGATACGTTCGCCTGGCTGGATGGTGAAAGTTTTATCACCACGATTCCAGACGGAAACCATTAGTTGACCTTGGTAATCAGAATCGATCAGACCCACTAGATTACCCAGAACGACGCCATGCTTATGCCCAAGGCCGGAGCGAGGCAGAATAACGGCTGCCAATTGTTCATCGCCAATATGAATAGCAAGCCCGGTTGGAAGCAGTTCTGTTTGGCCTGGAGCCAGTTCTACCGCATTATCCAGGCAAGCCCGCAAATCTAAACCTGCGGAGCCGGGCGTTGCGTAAGTTGGCAAAGGAAATTCTTTCCCGATACGTGGGTCAAGAATTTTAACGTCGATTTTTTTCATCATAGCGTCTGACTATCTCGTCTAATAAATGGTGGCTAAGTAATAACTTATTACTATGAGGTAAGCGGATTTCTCCCTCATGCCAGAACAAATGTAATGCATTAGTATCACTGTTAAAGCCGTGGCCGGTAAGGGATACATCATTTGCACAAATCAGATCCAAATGTTTTTGGTTCAGTTTTTTTCGTGCGTATTCTTCCACATTCTGGGTTTCAGCCGCAAATCCAACCACAAAAGGGCGGTTTTCTTGCATTGCGGCTACATTGGCAACAATATCCGGGTTTTTGATCAGGGTAAAAGTGATCTCATCACTCTGTTTTTTAATTTTTTCGGCGGCAATCTGTTTAGCGCGATAGTCTGCAACCGCAGCACAACCAATGAAGATATGCTGTGAATCTGCTACTGCCTGTACTTGTTCATTCATTTCCAGAGCGCTGGTAACGTCGATTCGTTTGACTCCTGGTGGTGTCGGTAAATTAACGGGGCCTGTGATAAGGGTGACTTCTGCACCACGTGTTGCCGCAGCCTGAGCGATAGCAAACCCCATTTTGCCGGAGCTGTGATTGCTGATAAAGCGAACGGGGTCCAATGCTTCCCGGGTTGGTCCGGCGGTAATAGCAAGCTTTAGGTGAGCTAGGTCTTGGCTGGATTGAAAATGTTGTTCAGCGAGTTCAACAATCGCCGTAGGGTTTAACATTCTGCCGGGACCAACATCACCACAAGCTTGGCTGCCGTTATCCGGTCCCCACAGAAGAACCCCCCGTTCTTCAAGAAGCTTGAGATTATGTTGTGTTGCCTGAGCTCGAAACATCTGTTGATTCATTGCGGGCACTGCGGCAATTGGGGCTGAGGAGGCTAGGCAGACAGTGGTTATGAGATCATTTGCCATACCGACTACCAGGCGCGCCAGTAAATCAGCGGTAGCAGGGGCGAGAATAATTAGATCGGCCCATTTGCCAAGTTCAATATGCCCCATAGCCGCTTCTGCTGCTGGATCTAACAAGTCATTAGAAACAGGATAACCAGAAACTGCCTGCAACGTCATTGATGTAATAAACGCTTCTGCTGCTGGTGTCATCACTACACGTACTTGTGCGCCGCGATCACGCAGGCGACGTACTAGCTCGGGAGTTTTGTAAGCGGCTATCCCTCCGCTGATACCGAGCACAATCTGTTTGCCGGAAAGTCCTGCCATCATGAGTGTCCGAATATTAAGTTGCAAGGGGACAAGATTTTATCACAAGAGATTACAGAGTTGAGCAGAGTCTGAACTTTGATTGTAAAAAAGGATAAATTTGCGAGCGGCTACGCAGCTCCTAAATATGATATTCGCCCTGATGTTTAAGGCATGGAATACTGTTTGTATCAGGTAAAACAGAGCAGGGAGATGAATATATGGAATTTAATGTTGCTGAAAATACAGGAGAAATATATTCAAATTTAGCTCCCAGAGAAAAGTTGTTGGCTTATGGTTCGGTTTCTCTGACAGATGCTGAGTTACTGGCTATTTTTTTACGTACCGGGACCAGAGGACTTCCTGTTTTACGAATGGCTGAATTTCTATTGAAAGAATTTGGGTCTTTGTACCATTTACTCTCTGCTGATTATGACACTTTTTGTTCTCATAAAGGAATGGGATTAGCCAAGTATGCACAATTACAGGCTATTGCAGAACTGGCAAAACGTTTTTTTTCCAGCCAGTTCATGCATGAAGATATTATGAGTAGTCCAAGTGTGACTCAAGAGTATTTGCAAAATCTATTATCGGGGCGTGATAGGGAAATATTTGTTGTGTTGTTTCTCAATAACCAAAATAGAGTCATCTGTCATGAGGAGATGTTTAAAGGCACCATTAATAAAGTTGAAGTTCATCCTCGTGAAATTATCCGATCAGCGATAAAGGTGAATGCTTCATCCGTCATTTTGGCTCATAATCATCCATCAGGTCATGCAGAGCCGAGTTTGGCAGATAAGATTGTTACAGATAAAGTGATTGATGCCTGTAATTTGGTTGGTATAAAAGTGCTGGATCATCTGGTTATTGGCCGGCAATGTTGTGTCTCATTTGCGGAGCGAGGATGGATTTAAGCTAACTTTTTCAAGATCCTTGTGGATCTTTGGTTGTGCGGGACTTGAGCGTCAGCGATTGAGGGCGTATACTACGCCACCTTTGAGGATCTTTGGTTTGGCGAGAAGAGCCTATCTCAGCACATTTTCTGAGTAAATGTGAGTCTTTTCAGTAGAATTTGCTGAGATGGGCTCCTAAGCCTGACGAGGCGGCCATACCCAATACAAAGCTCGAGCTGATTTGATTTTTGGAGAATAGACATGTCCCGAGTCTGCCAAGTTACTGGCAAACGCCCGATGAGTGGTAATAACCGCTCTCATGCATTGAATGCGACTAAGCGTCGTTTTCTGCCTAACCTGCATTCCCACCGTTTCTGGGTTGAGTCCGAGAAGCGCTTTGTGACTCTGCGTGTATCTGTTAAAGGTATGCGTGTGATTGATAAGAAGGGTATTGACGCAGTTTTGGCTGAGCTTCGTACCCGCGGTGAGAAGTACTAAGGAGCTGAAAAATGGCTAAAGGTATTCGCGATAAAATTAAGCTAGTTTCTTCGGCTGGTACTGGTCACTTCTATACCACTACGAAGAACAAGCGTACTATGCCTGAGAAACTGGAAATGAAAAAATTTGATCCAGTTGTTCGTCAGCATGTTATGTATAAAGAAGCCAAGATTAAATAAAATTTTGGTTGATTTGATAAAAACCCGGCTTAGGCCGGGTTTTTTGTTGTCTGAAGAGTTTTAACAAATACTCACTGATTCTTCTCTGCATTTCATATATATCCTGTTATTCGTAGACGTAAGATGTTGTTTCGCTATACTAACGCCTTCCGGTAGGCTAGATATGAAACCGAAATGGCTAAAGAAAAACTAAATATTTTACATACAGAATCTTCTTGTGGTTGGGGTGGTCAGGAAATCCGTATTCTGACGGAATCCCAAGGTATGATAAGACGTGGACACAAGGTGGTTATTGTCTGTTGTCCCGGTTCTAATATCTACCGTGAAGCAAAATCTTATGGTGTGCCGGTAGTAGCCCTGCCTATTGAGAAAAAGCGGTTGTCCTGCTTTCTTGCTATGCGTCGTTGGTTGCAAAAAGAAGGCCGTCAATTTGACGTTATTAATACACATAGTTCGACAGATGCATGGTTGGTTGCCGCGGCTTGCACGACGTTAAGGCATATGCCGCCAATGGTCAGAACCAGGCATGTTTCTACCCATGTTTCTAATTCAATATCAACTCGTTGGCTGTATTTGAGAGCGTGCCGACATATTGCGACTACCGGTGAAAAATTGCGTCAACACCTGCATGCTAATAATCGTTATCCACTACAGCATATGACATCAGTGCCTACCGGCATCGATTTGGATCGTTTCCGACCGGAAGATAAAAAAGTTTGCCGTCAGCGAATTGGGATTCAAGATAAACCGACATTAGGTGTCGTTGCGACCATGAGAACTTGGAAAGGGCATCGCTATCTGTTAGAAAGTTGGAAAGTTCTGCACCAGAAATATCCTGATTGGCAACTTTTGTTTGTGGGTGATGGTCCACAACGTAAATCATTGGAACCATTAGTAAAGCGAGAAGGCTTGTCAAACAGTGTCATTTTTTTAGGCAACCGTCAGGATGTTCCTGATTGTTTGAATGCGATGGATTTATTTGCATTACCTTCTTTTGGTAATGAAGGCGTGCCACAAGGCATTATGCAAGCAATGGCGTGTGGAATACCTGTTGTATCAACCTCTGTTGGTGCAATTGCCGAAGCGGTCGTTGATGGTGAAACGGGTTATATCGTGGAACCTAGAAATACAGAGTTATTGACGAAAAGTTTAGATTTATTGATTCATAATAATGAGCTGCGCTTGCAATTCAGTCATTCTTCATTAAAGCGGGCAACTGCTTTATTTGGCATAGATAATATGTTGGATAAAATGGAAAATATCTTTTTTTACAGCATTAAAGGTAAAAAACGTTAACATTTTTTAAGATTTATTCTGGTGCTTATTCTTTGGTTTATGGTTTTGAGTAATATCAACTTATTGATATTAAATTACTTTAAGGTTGATTGTTAGTTAAATCACCCTGCTGCGATCAATTGTATACAAAATAGTTTTTTTATATATTTTGTTGAATTTTATAGCAGATTAATTAGATAATTGTCTTATGCAGATCAAAAATATTCTGGTCATTGTTGTAGCAAGTTTCGGTGATACCTTATTGGTAACGCCGGTGATTCGTGCTTTAAAGCAGAAATGGCCTGGTGCGAATATTGATGTTATGGCTCATAAAAGGACTAAACAGATCCTTGAAAATATAAATGATATCAATAAATTGACTGCTTTTTCGAAAGGTAAGGCAAAATGGTGTGGTTGGTTTACCTGTAAACATTATGACTTGGCTTTAGTCTATAGTGACGATAAACCTTTATTACAGTATGCAAAACGTAAATTGTGCTTAACAGTTTCGTTTTCAGATAAGTCCACGTTGCAATCTGATTGGCTAACTGTGGAAAAGCCAAAGGTGCTGATGCCAGCTCAACAGGAACGGGCCATGCTTGCTGGTGCGGTAGATGTTGAGGTAAGTGACTGGCGGTTGAATTATTGTGTGAGTGAAAAGGAGTTACATTTTGCTGATGGTTTTATGCGGCAGTATCATTTAGAGAATAAACTCCTGATTGGTTTTCAGTTACAAAGCTTCCCGGCAAAAGCTTATCGTGATTGGCCGGTTGAACATTTTTACCAATTATCGCAACACATTTATAGCCGTTATCCCCAGTCGCATATTATGTTATTAGGCAGTACTGACGGTAAAATTGCTGCACAGTCACTGGCAAAAAGATTAGGCGCTGAAAAATGTACTTCATTGGTTGGTAGACTAACAATGCGACAGAATGCAGCAATAATGAGTAGACTTGATTTGTATGTTGGTGTTGATACAGGGCCGACACACTTAGCCGGTGCATTGGGTATCCCGATGGTTGCTATGTATCATAGTTTTCACCCAGGCCGTTTTTTAGCGCCTCAACAGCATTCACATTTGGCGGTTATTGAACATCCGGTTCACTATATGCAAGCCACCCGCAAAGACTCGATGTCTGCAATATCTGTTGAACAAGTCTGGCAGGCAACGCAAAAGTTACTAGAAACTACGTCGTCAGGAAGAAAAGATGAAAATAGGTTTGGTTGATGTCACTGTAACTATGTCTTACGGTGGTATTCAGACGGCAGTCTGGGAACTTGCGAAAGCGTTGACTGATGCCGGGCATGAGATCCATATTTTTGGCGGCAAGGGTGATGTCCAGCCAGAGCTCAATGGAAGAGCAATCCAAGTTCATACTTTTCCATTTATTCCCAGAGAGAAAGTAATTAATATTGGTCGACGTTTCCAACGTATTATTGAACGTTACTCGTTTGCTCGCCATGCTCGCGGTACAGTTGTTACTGAAGATTTTGACTGGATTATTCTGACGAAGCCATTTGATTTTTTCTGGCCTCGAATGATGCCAAAAGAGAGTCGCACCAAATTTTGCTATATGAGCGGTGGCACCAGTTTTTTCAAGGGCGACAGAAAGCTGAGTAAGCGAATTTCAGCTTGGGTGGCATGCAGCCATTTTAATGCCTGGCAGATTCAGCACCATTTTAAACAATTTCCGAAGGTGATTTACAATGGTGTTGATATTAATAAATTCAGGCCGATAGACTCTTCTGTCAGAACTCGTCTTGGGATCAGCGATAAAACATTTTTGCTGACCTTTGCCGGGCGGTTGGTTGGCTGGAAAGGCATACATGTGGCTATTGATGCAATGGCTCAACTACAGGATAAAGACGTTAAATTGCTGATTATCGGATCAGGTGAAGATCTGAAATGCTTGGAAACGCGGGTTGCAGCACTGCGGCTGGAAGAACAGGTCATCTTCCATCCACCTGTAGGGCACGATCAGTTGCCTGAATATTATGCTGCTGGTGACGCGGGGATTTTCCCCAGTATTGGTGACGAAGCATTTGGGATTACGATTGCGGAAGCGATGGCGTGTGGCAGGCCGGTTATTGCCAGTTATATCGGAGGCATACCGGAAGTTGTCGGTAATGAAGGTAATTCAGGTATTTTGGTTACGCCAGGAGATGTTTCAGCAATTGTCGATGCGGTTAATTCTTTATTGTCTCAACCAGACAGGGGGCAAAAAATGGGAAAAGCGGCTCGTCAACGGATTGAAACAATGTATACCTGGGAGCATTCAGCAAATCGTTTACTAAAAGCGATAAATAATGAAAATTGCCTATATTGATCCCTATCCGGTTCCTGATTATCGGGTAGCATCACTGCAAATTTTGCAGAATGTTGATGCATTTGCTCGCCAGGGTGCTAGTGTATATCTGGTTACGCCTGAAGGTAAAAATACCGCAGAGGAGATCTTGGGACGTTCATTATCATCATCAGCTAAGCTGATCTCTTTACGCAATATTCGGCGTAAATGGTATTTTCCATTCAATACCCAAAAAATGTTCTATTTCCAGGTTTCCCATTGGTTGAAGAGAAATGAGGTAGATGCCGTTTTTACCCGTAATCTGAAGATGGCAAAGTATTTATTATGTGAACATCCAGAAATTCCGCTGTTTTTTGAGAGTCATGAGATTTTTGCTCAATCATTTAAAGAATCGCATGATTTAAGTAAAAATAAAAATCAGCGTAAGTATCAGAAGCTGAGAGAAATCGAGTACTTTGTTTATCGTCAGTCCAGGATTGTTTTCGCTCTGACGTCGTTACTCCGTGATGATATTATTAGTGAATACAATGTCAGCATACCAATAGTTGTTGCGCCGGATGGTGTGGATCTGCGGGCAGTCGAATCGGTGTCATTAGATAAACGTATATCAGACGACGGTGAATTACCAACCCAGATCCTTTATTTGGGCAGTTTGCATCATTGGAAAGGTGTTCCTACGGCGATCAAAGCGATGGCTTACCTTGAGAATGCAATATTGAATATTGCTGGTGGTGAACCAGAGCAAATTCAGCAATTACGACAGATTGCTCAGCAAATGGGGGTTGGCGATAAAATCAATTTTCTTGGATTTATTCAACCTAAATTACGTTTTCAGATAATTGCAGATAATGATATTTGTCTGTTGCCATTAACTAAAACTAGCATTGGCAGTCGCTATACTTCGCCACTGAAACTATTTGAATATATGGCGATGGATAAGCCGGTGGTTATCTCCGATTTTCCTTCGATTCGTGATGTGGTTGATGAAAATGCGGTCAGTTTTGCTGACAGTGAGAATGCGGAGAGTTTTGCTCAGCAGATTCAGTTAATAAGAGATAATCCAGAGAAAGTTAAGTCACAAGTCAGTTATGCGAAAATGTTGGTGACAGTGCGTTTTAATTGGGAACAGCGAGCGAAGCTTATTATGCAGACAATATCAAGGGATATTTCTGCATAATAATCGGTCTGATAGTATAGTCGAGATGTCTGGTTAATCGTTTTTCTGCTGATGTAGAGCAATCATCAGACCGAATAGAATACCTATCTCATTGATATAGGTATTTTCAAAGGCTCCTCGGACGATAAATAATCCGATAAATCCCGTCAGTAGAATAATACTGGCCTGCTTTATTACGCCATTGTTACGGCTAATAATATGGCTACCCGTGTATAGCGCTGAAAAGGTCATCAGCAAAGTGGTAATCAAACCAATGATTCCACCAGCAAACCAGAGTGCCAGAAAGATATTATGGGGGCCGATAGATGTGCGATATATCCAGTCTGGATAGTCAACAGCTCGTTCATTGTAGACCTTGTGATAGACTTTATTGCCAAAACCGTAGCCTTTAATCGGGTTTTCTAGAATCAACTCCAAAGCAGCCCCTTGTGTGCCATTTTTATAACGATGGCTGCTATCAGTTTGAGTCAGTTTCCAAAATAATAATTGAGTGTTTTCATTGGCTATTATCGACGTGTGAGAAAATACAAATGAAACACTAAGGATTAAACTTGCTATTAAGGTCAGCTTCCATTCCCGATTAATAATAATGATAAAAGCAGTGATGACGGCAACGGCGACCCAAGCGCCACGAGCTAAGGTACCTAATAACAAAAACAGACTGATAGTGGAAGCAACAGCCAGTATCAGCCAACTCACTAAGGTATGTTTTTTCCACAATGCCCAAGTACACAGTAAGATGGGGAAATAGAAAATAAAGCCGTAAGAAAATTCTCGATGGTTGAAGTTGGTAAAAGGCATTTCACCTTTATTGTAGTTAATAATGTATTTACCAATATCAGTGAGGCATATTGCCAGCATACCAATGGCAAATGAGTACAAAATCATCTTGGCAATACTTTCTTTGTTTTCTTTGTACAGGACAACAGGAAAAGTAAAACTGAACAATAACAGCCCATTCAGGATGGGTTTATTCATATCCTTAAAACTCAATGCCGGATCGACGGAAATCGCCACTGAATAGAACATGGCTAAAACGAATAACAAAATGGACAGAAATAGTGAACTACGCATGGAACGCATCACTTGACGAAAATCTGTCACCAGATAGGTTAGTGCTGTAATGCCAATAAGAGCGATAACCAGGTTTTTATATCTCGTTATATCGGGCAGATAAACAAGGGCTATATAAATCCCAATGATGGATAGATTCCATAATGATCTTTTATCACGACTTTTAATATTAAACATATTCATCAATCTGCTTTCGTTTCTGTTGAGTTTGGTTGGAAATAATACATGAAAAGATTATCTTAATCTGCTCAGATGCAATAGAGTTGAAACAATATACATAGTTAGGAGTTATTACCATGCCAGAACTACCAGAAGTAGAAACCAGCCGGAGAGGAATAGAGCCACATCTGGTAGGGAATGTGATCCAGTATGCGGTAGTCAGGAATGGTCGGTTACGTTGGCCGGTGGCGGAAGAAATTATGAAGTTGAGTGACCAGCTTGTGCTTAGCATTCAACGCCGTGCCAAATATTTGCTGATTGAACTGGCAGATGGTTGGATTATTGTCCATTTGGGAATGTCGGGCAGCTTGCGTATCTTGTCAGAGGAGCGCCCTGCGGAGAAACACGATCATGTGGATTTAGTGATGGCAGATGGTAAGGTTTTGCGTTATACCGATCCCAGACGATTTGGGGCGTGGTTATGGAGCGATGATCTTGAACGGTGCTCGGTATTGGCTCATTTGGGGCCGGAACCGCTTTCTGATGATTTTAATGGTTCTTATCTTTACACCCGGTCAAGTAAGAAAAAAACCTTGATTAAGCCTTGGTTAATGGATAACAAACTGGTTGTTGGAGTCGGTAATATCTATGCAAATGAAGCATTGTTTACTGCCCATATTCAGCCTGATCGTCCCGCTCATACTTTAACTGAGTGTGAAGCCAATTTACTGGCGGAAACGATTAAGAAGGTTCTACAACGATCTATTGAGCAGGGTGGTACGACACTCAGGGATTTTCTGCAATCTGATGGTAAACCGGGCTATTTTGCTCAAGAGTTGTTTGTTTATGGCAGAGCAGGAGAGCCATGCCGAATTTGTGGTGAAAAAATAGAGAGTATTAAGCTTGGGCAGCGCAGTACTTTCTTTTGCCGTCACTGTCAGTATTAGTTGATATCGGATAGTTAGGGGAGGCGTTGCATAGGAAATAATATCCGCCTCCAGTGAATAGAGTAAATTACTTGCCCAGTTTTTTTAGCATGGCTTGGGCGACAGGCTCTGGTAGGAATGATGAGATATCGCCATCGTGGAGAGCGACATCTTTAATCAAAGATGAAGAGACAAACGAAAGATTTTGTGATGGCAGCAGAAAAACGCTCTCTAATTCGGGCATAAAGTGGCGGTTCATATTAGCAAGCTGCCATTCATACTCAAAATCAGATACTGAACGAAGGCCACGGATAAGGATATTGGCTTGCTGTTTTTTGGCGAAATTAGCCATCAATTCACAAAAACCTACCACTTCCACATTATCCAGATGTGATGTCACCTCTTTTGCCAGAGTAATGCGCTCATCCAGAGTAAACATAGGATTCTTTCTGGCACTGTTGGCGATAGCAAATAGAACGTGGTCAAACATATCCGCGGCGCGGGTGACGATATCAATATGACCGTAGGTGACAGGATCAAATGTTCCGGGATAAATAGCTTTGGTTTTCATCAATTTTTACCCTTCTGTTGTCTCTTTTCCCACAATCCGACGTACTTATTAAACGTATATTGAGCATTGACAATAGCCAGTACTAACCCTTGTTTACCATCAAGAAAGCCAGCTCGCAACAGCCAGGTTTTAAAAAAAGCCCCAAAAGTGTGACTGAAAATTGAGAAATAACCGCACTGTTTACCTTGTTCATAGCGCTGTTTTGCCCAAGCTTTAGCATAATTTAGCTGTTTTCTCTGAAATTCCATCAGATCACGGCAAGTAAGATGAAGTAAATCCCCTTGCAAAGTGACAACCGGCGAACCATTGGTTTCAAGGGATTCATGAACCTGATTGTTATTGTATTGATAATGGTCACGGGCATAGAGGCGGATGACGCGATCCGGGTACCAGCCACTGTGTTTCATGAAACGGCCAAGAAATAGATTCCGGCGGGCGCAACTGTAGACTTTGCTGTTATCAGCATGTGCTAGAACCTGCTCTATGGATGCTTTCAGTTCTGGTGTTACGCGTTCATCAGTATCGATCATAAAAATATAATCGCCAGAGGCATATTGCTGAGCTAACTGACGCTGACGACCAAACCCGGGCCATTCTGTGTTAGAAAATACTTTTGCGCCCATTGCCTGTGCTATCTGGCAAGTATCGTCTGAACTACCAGAATCGAGCACGATGATTTCATCAGCCCAATGGACTGAGGTAAGACAATCTGCTATCAGATCCGCTGAATTCTTGGCGATCATGACAACGGAAAGACGTTTTTTGTCACTCATTCAGTGGCTCCGAGGTGGGAGATAGGGTTCCAGCAGTTTAAGCAGGCGTTGAAGAGCGCCTTGATTTTCATGCAGCACTTCTGCTGCGTGGCGACCATAATACAGGCGATAATCTTCGTCAGTCAGTAAGCTGTTGATCTCGGTGAACAAAGAGTGGCTGTCCGAAACGGTAATCAGACCATTAGCTTGATTCAGCTTGGCGCAGATATCCTTAAAGTTAAAGGTATGTGGACCCATTAGCACCGGAATAGCATGGGCTGCCGCTTCTAGCGGGTTGTGACCGCCACGTTCAACCAGACTGCCGCCAACAAAGGCCAGATCGGCAATACCATAAAGTAGCATCAGTTCACCCATCGTATCGCCGATAACAACCTGAATATTGGCGTCAGGGATTTTATCAGAACTGCGAAGAATATAGCTGAGTCCAGCTTTCTTGGTTAACTCTTCCGCTTTAATAAAACGTTCAGGATGACGAGGAACTAGGATCAATAACAGGCTTGGACACTGTTTCAGTAACTTGCAATGAGCATCTAGAATAATACTCTCTTCCCCATCATGGGTGCTGGTGGCTATCCAGACAGGCCGACGAGCAGCCCATTGGCGCCGTAATGTCACGGCTTTAGCGGCCAATTCAGGCGTTACTGAGATATCGAATTTCAAACTGCCGGTAATAGTCAGTTGAGAGCGTTTTAAACCCAGTTCAATAAAGCGTTCACCATCTTCTGGATTCTGAGCGGCAATCAAGGTAATGCTACGCAAAATTGTTTTTACGAAATGGCCTACTTTTTGGTATCCCGCAGCGGAACGTGCGGACAAACGGGCATTAGCAATGACCAGAGGAATGTTGCGTTGGTGAAGTTGGAAAATCAGATTAGGCCAAAGTTCTGTTTCCATAATAATGACTAACTTTGGATTAACTTGATTGAGGAAGCGCTCCATAGAACCGGGAAGATCGTATGGCAAATAGACATGATTAACATCATTTCCCAGAGCAGAAAGCACCCTTTCTGAGCCCGTTGGCGTCATCGTTGTCACGGTAATGGGTAAAAAAGGGTAGTGATGACGCAAGGCTCTGACTAAAGGAATTGCGGCCAACGTCTCACCCACGGAAACGGAATGGAGCAGGATGCCTCCAGCGGCAACTTTACCAGCACAGAAACCGTAGCGTTCACCCCAGCGCTGACGGTAAGCAGGGGCTTGGCGACTGCGGAGCAATAAACGCAACCAAATCAGAGGTTGGATAAGGTAGAGAAGTACCTGATATAAACGCAGTAACATTCTATCAAATTCATTTACATAAATTAGCGCCAATAGTATCACATTGCTTCAAAGAAAGTATGAAAATGCGTATGGCTTCTAGAATCTGAACAGAATTAGAAAGGTAAATTAGGATTTTTAGGTAAGATCGTGCTTCTATTAATATGAAAGTAGCACGGATTTTTTGCAGCTTCTGCACATGGTCGCGGCAGCTTTTTCGTTTATCTTTATACTGGGAATGCAATGAGTAAATTACACGCTCAATTTGACCGTATTCTGATAATAAAGTTACGACATCATGGTGATGTATTATTAATTACACCAGTTATTAATACCCTTAAGGATAATTATCCTGAGGTGGAAATTGATGTTTTACTCTACAAAGAAACCGAACCAATATTGGCTGATTTTTCTTCTGTGGATAATCTATTTTCTATAGATAGACAATGGAAAAAACAAGGAACCAAAGCACATCTTGGTCATGAATGGAGATTGCTTAGACGATTAAGATATCGTCAATACGACTTGGTTATTAATCTAGCTGATCAATGGTATAGTGCATTTGTGGCACGATTTACTGGCGCAAAAGTGCGTATTGGGTTCGATTTAGTAAAACGACGCAGCCTGTTTTGGAAAAAATGTTTCACAAATCTTGTTCCGACAGAGCATAGCCGGTTTTTGCATATTGTTGAGCAGAATTTGTCAGCTCTTTCGTTGTTAAATCTTCCATTGATCAACACTAAAGTGACGATGAGTTACTGTAAGGAGGATAAAGAGATTGTTTTGGCGCTTCTTGGTAAGCATGGTGTGAATCAAAAATATATTGTTGTGCAACCAACATCCCGCTGGCTTTTTAAATGTTGGGATGAAAAAAAGATGAGTGAAACGATTAGTGCATTGCAGTCTGATGGTTGGGTAATTGTTGTTACCTCCGGGCCAGATCGTAAGGAGGAGGAGATGGTGGAGAAGATTTTAGCAAACTGTCCAAAAGAAAGAGTAGTTTCTTTTGCTGGCCAGTTAACTTTACCGCAACTTGCAGTGCTGATTGAGGGGGCTAATTTATTCATAGGGATGGATTCCGTTGCTATGCATATGGCTGCTGCGTTGAAAACACCGGCTATCGCTTTATTTGGGCCATCAAAGTTAGTATTCTGGCGTCCGTGGGAAGCGAAAGGTGAAGTTATTTGGGCTGGTGATTATGGTGATTTACCTGATCCTGATGATGTTGATACTAAAACGGATATACGTTATCTGAATGTCATTCCCAGTGATATGGTTATTGCAGCCGCCCGGAGAAATTTATTATGAAATTAGTACGTCTTGCGATTGTTCGGCAGAAATATCGTCCGGATGGTGGTGCAGAACGTTTTGTCTCCCGCGCCTTAGAAGCTTTGGGAAATGAAAACCTGGAGCTTAACGTTATTACACGTTCTTGGCAGGGAGATGTTAATCCTGATTGGCATGTGCATTTAGCAAATCCTCATAAATGGGGACGCATCAGCCGTGAGAGAGGATTTGCTAAAGCAGCCAAAGTAATATGGGAAAAAGAGCAGTTTGATCTTGTTCAAAGTCATGAACGTATTGCTGGTTGCGATATTTATCGTGCGGGTGATGGCGTTCATCAGCGCTGGCTACAGCAGCGTGCGCGTGTTTTATCTCCTTGGCGAAGCAAATTGCTTTTTACGAGTCGTTACCATCGTTATGTAATGGACGCTGAACAAAAGATGTATTCGGCGCCAGAGTTAAAAATGGTTATTTGTAACTCGGAAATGGTAAAAAGGGAGGTCATGACAGATTTTGGGCTTTCTGAGGAAAAAATATCGGTTATTTATAATTCGATAGACAATAAACAATTTTTTCCGGCAACTGAATCTCAGAGAATACAATTAAGGAAAGAACATAACCTTCCCGTACAGGCTAAATGTTTAGTTTATGTTGGTTCGGGGTTTGAGCGAAAGGGATTAAAAGCAGCGATTCAGGCAGTGAGTGCGACTGATGCCTATTTGATAGTTGTAGGGCAAGATAAAGAAGAGAAGAAATACAAGCAGTTAGCTAACTCGCTGGGATGCAATGGGCGAATTAGATTTATGGGTATTCAAAAACAGACGTTGCCCTTTTATCAGCTTGCAGATAGCTTGTTGTTGCCGACCTTATATGATCCGTTTCCAAATGTGATACTGGAGGCGATGGCTTGCGGGCTTCCGGTAATAACCAGTACGACATGTGGCGGCGCTGAATTTATTAACTCAGGGAATAACGGGTTTGTATGTGATGCTCTGGCTATTTCAGATATTACGGAAGCGATTCAAAATACGCCTTCAAATCATTTGAATAATAAAATGTCAGAATTAGCGAGAACGGGAATACTCTGTTATACACCGGAACATTTATCACAACAGCTCATTGGATTATACGAAAGGGTGCTTTCATCATGAAAGGACATATATTATTTATCATTGATGGATTACCTGGTGGCGGTGCAGAAAATGTCACTATCCGGCTTTGTGATGGTCTGCAACAGAGGGGATATGACGTTACGCTGCTCTCTTTGGCGGAGAAGTGTGAATATTCGGTACCTGATGGTATTGAACTGATCATTGATGCTGATAGGTACAAAGGGCTTTTTAGAAGACAGACTGAGATTTGCCGTCGGGCTAAATCTATGGATAAGGTTTTAGAAAAAGTTTTTCTTCGCAAGGGAATCCCTGCATTGATTGTCTCAAACTTGCATAAAACTGATCGTATTGTCGTGCAATCAAAAGTGTTAGCGGGGTTAAATGTATGGTTTTGTATTCATGGGGTATTTTCAAACTCATATCTTGGTAATAAAACGGGATTATCCCGTTGGATCAAGAAACAAAAAATTAAGTGGACATATAATAACCGGAATTTAATTTGTGTATCTGATGCTGTAGGGAGAGATTTAAAAAATAATTTGTCACTTACGCCTAATGAAACGGTGACAATTTATAATCCTTTTAATATCCCAGATATTAAACAAAAATCACTGCGAAATAACCCTTATGAGGATGAGACCTATTTATTACATGTTGGTAGATTTCACCGGGTTAAACGGCATGATCGTTTATTAGAAGCGTTTGCGAAAGCAGATATTCCGTGTAAATTATTGATTGTTGGTCACGGAGATGAGGTTATTACTCAACAGATAACGCAAAAAATTGTGGATTTAAACTTACAGTCTAAAGTTATTTTAACGGGATTCCTTGAAAACCCATTACCTGTTATCCGTGGAGCTAAAGCGGTTGTCTTGAGTTCTGATAGCGAGGGATTAGGTAACGTACTGATTGAATCATTGATTTGCGATACGCCAATTGTTAGCACGATGTGTCCTGGTGGCGTTAATGAAATTATGGCCGGTGAGCTGGAGAAATATAAATCAGAGCTGACAGTTGATTCGCTTGCAGAGAAAATGAAGTTTGTCTGCTATGAACCGCCTGTAATTACAGAGGATATGTATAAGAAGTTTGATTTAGATATTATTTTGGTAAAATATTTAACTTTGCTAAAGAAATAAACATTGTTGTATCAGCTTTTTAAGCTTGGTTGTTGAGATAAGAGAATGAATAAAAAAAAAGTTCCAGAAATTAAGAGAACTGAATAGAAAAAGAAATTACTTTTTGAAATCTCTAAAATTTAATTTTTTAAAATTATTTGTCGATAAAATC
This sequence comes from Photorhabdus hindustanensis, assembly GCF_002968995.1. Taxonomy (NCBI): domain Bacteria; kingdom Pseudomonadati; phylum Pseudomonadota; class Gammaproteobacteria; order Enterobacterales; family Morganellaceae; genus Photorhabdus; species Photorhabdus hindustanensis. Next base: position 81,044 of record NZ_PUWT01000005.1, on the reverse strand, counting down.
AGGAGAGATAATTTTATATCATCAGACATCAAGAAAGTTTTATTTTTGCGAGATGATGATAAGATTGGTGATATGATTGTATCCACGCCTGTTTTTAGAGAGTTGGACAAAAAAGGAATAAAGCCCCATGTATTATCTGGGAAATCAAACTACTGTGTGATTGAGAGTAATCCATATATTGACAGAGTATATTTTTATCCCCAAAAAACTTTTGATATTATAAAATTAGCATTCTCATTAAGAAAAGAAAATTTTGATCTGATCATTGATATGGGTGATCATATACCCATTACCTATCTTTTATTCATAAGAATAATTAATGCTAAATATGTTATTGGGTTTAATAAAGAACATGTTAACATCTATAGTAAGAGCGTTAAATATTTGGAATATAACTCTCATATTACAGAAAGATATAAACTTCTTTTGCACGCTATGGATATTAATCAATATAATATGAGATATGATATTCATATTCCAGCGGATACAATTGAAAAAGTAAATGACTTTTTATTAGGGTTATTAGATGGTATTACCGTAGTCATTAATCCGTTTGCCGCGGAAAGGAAAAGAGATATATCTAGAGAGCAATTAATTGGTATTGTTGATTATTTCAAAGGTCTAGATAGTAAAGTTAATATTATTCTTATTGGTAAATTTGATAAGTTAAAATCGCTTTCTTATTTGAATGGGTGTATCTGTAACCCCTTTGGTGATTTTTTGAGTGCTGTGGAAATAATAAAGAATGCTGATTTAGTAATCTCTCCGGACACATCAATAGTCCATGTGGCAGCCGCTTATGAAAAAAATACAATCGCATTATATGGTAATGATCTTCATGGTAAATTTGTAAATAATGATGTTTGGGGGCCTGGAAATAAAAATGCAACCCAACTCATTAGTAAAAATGGAAAAATAGGTGATATCCCATTGTCTGATATCTACATGGCGATAACGGATAAGATACTCTCAATCCATTAGATATTATAATATTGCGTACATATTGGATTTCCATTTATTGGGATTATTTAATAAAGATATAGTAATAAAAGCACTGATGATTTTATCAGCGCTTTTATAGAGACAAGATATCTATAATTTTATTTTATAGTATCGGTACTTTGCATAATATTTTAGAAAATGGATAATCATTTTATTTTTGGCGTAAAATTTATAAGCTGCTCTTAATTGTGTTATATTTTTTGTTTCTAAAATATAAGGTGAATTTTTCCAGGGAGAATAGGCTGTGGCTTTTATGTAGAGTTTTGAACACGGTAATTCTGAATACCATGGGAACCAGGGCTTCTCATCACCAGCAAAATGTAAAAATACAATTTTATCTGTATTTAATATGTTTGAATTTACTTCTTGCGAGTTTACTAAACAATTGTATTTGTCATCTAAACATTCTATCTCGTTGGACAAGCAACCATTTATAGCATCTTGATCGGGGAAATCAAATTCTCTAGTATCATTTAAAACAAAATTAATGATTTTTTTAGTTAATTGCTTTTCTATCCAGGGTTTATTATTAAAAACAAGAACTCCTGAATTGAAATAATTCTTATCTTTTAGACCTAAAAATTCAATTCTTGATTTTGCCGAAGAATAGCAATCTCTGACAGCTTTTAATGTACTGTTGCTTGATTTTATGAATAGGTCTTCTATATTATTTATACATATGACATCACTGTCAACGTATAGAGAGTAGTCATTATTAGAAAAGTAAGGACATAATATTCTGAAAAAGGCAGCGATTGAGTATTTACTATCGAATTCCTTATTGTTAAGTATAGTATCCTTTAATTCATGAATGATTATTTTTATTTTTTTATCTTTAACCCATTCTTCAATGGAGTATTGGTAATTTAATAAATCATCAGAAGAAATAAAGTGATATACAAAACTAATGTTTCTGTTATTCTCAATTATTGAGGCAGTAGTCGTTATTGCATGCCTTAAATAATCATTGGTTACGCCAAAGAAGACATCAAAATGTTCCACAGAGGGATCAAATTTATCGCCTGGGAAAGCAAAATTTGTTACTTTACAGTCACCGAAACCGAAATTAATAATATTCTCTGATATTTCCATATGTTGCTTAATAGTAAGTGTATTATGAGCTGAAATAACATCTATATTGTTGATTTAACAATGCGAAGCATGAAATTTAATTAAGATATAGAGCTACTATACGTATGATAAGATAATTGCACTATTTTATAGATCTGCGTACTATAAAGCCATCATATTATTCTATTGTGGGCATATTCTGATGACTCGACCTGCATTTATTATCACTATAGACACTGAGGGTGATGACCTGTGGCAAAATCACGGTCAGATTTCGACAAAAAATACCCATTACTTACCAAGATTTCAGCGTTTATGTGAACGTTTTGGTTTTAAGCCGGTTTGGTTGACGAACTATGAAATGGCAATGAATGATTTATACATTGAATTTGCCAAAGATATTATTGCCAGAGGGCAGGGGGAAATTGGTATGCATTTACATGCCTGGAATAACCCGCCACTTGTTCCTCTTACAGACGATGACATGCGTTATAAACCTTATCTGATTGAATTTCCAAAAGAACAAGTTAGAGCCAAAGTTGATCTCATGACTAAGTTATTGGAAGACAAACTACAGGTCAAAATGTTAAGTCATCGGGCAGGTCGTTGGGCATTTAATGAATATTATGCTGAATTGCTGGTGGAATATGGTTATCAAGTCGATTGTTCAGTAACACCACGGGTTAATTGGCGTTTCACCAAAGGCGACCCTAATGGTAATGGTGGAACTGATTATCGTTACTTTCCATCTTATGCCTATTTTATGGATTTGCAGGATATTGCTAAAGAAGGTGATTCTTCTTTGCTGGAAGTCCCTATGAGTATTCAATATAAACACTCTCCGTTGATGAATTTCCTTAAACAGAAATATGACAGCTTACGTGGGAAACAGCGTTCTCCATCTGTTAACTGGCTAAGGCCAAAGGGGGGAAATTTGGAACAAATGAAAAAAGTGGTTCAGCAGACATTAGCAGAAGGCTGTGATTATGTTGAATTTATGCTGCATTCATCTGAATTTATGCCTGGTGGCAGTCCGACATTTAAAAATGAACAACAGATTGAATTACTTTATCGGGATCTAGAAGCACTATTTAACTACTTACAACCACAGGTTCAAGGAATGACATTGGCTGAATATTATCAATTTAAGAAGTCATCATGATTAATAAAATAGAATTAATATAGATATTAATAGAGATTCACTTAAATTTGGGCAGATAATACTGCCTAAATTAGGTTAAGTGTTGAATATATTATTTTGTTTAAATTAGTGTTCATTTTGTTAATAAGATTAAGTTGAAGGAAATTTTGTATAATAATAATTAAATAATACATGTGCTATTATTATAAAGCGCTTATTTTAGCGTTTGAATAGAAAAATAGATAATATGGGATAGGGTTTATAGCGAATTATCTGTTTTCAGTTAACAACTAAAAAATCAGGCGTCTACCAGAAACGCCTCATATTTAATAATTAATCAGCCAATATTTTTTTGAAGATGAGCTAATACCTTCGATGGGGTAATACTTTTGATATTCCCATCCCCCGCTTTTAAAGATATTTGTTCTTTGCCATAGCCACCAATTAGTCCTGGATCTGTCGGACCAAACAACGTGATATTAGGGCGATCCAATGCAGCAGTGAGGTGGCTCAGGCCAGTATCAACAGAAACAACCGCTTTTGCACCAGCTAACTCTTGGGCTACTTGTGCTAAAGTCAGCTTTGGTAGTACTTCCACGTGAGGAAAGTTTTCTGCCAGTCTCAGCGCACGTTGGTATTCATGTTCTGCGCCCCAAGGGAGCTTAATTTGTACACCTGTCGGCTGAATTTCGGTAATAAGTTGTCGCCAATGACTTTCCGGCCAATGTTTTTCATCGCGAGTGGTGGCATGGAGAAAAACCAGATAATTGTTCTGGTTTTCTGGGGGCTGATTCAGAAAATGACGGGCAATCCCATAATCGCCCTGTGCTGCCGGTTTGGTATAACCCAGGCTGACAGCAAACAGTTCCCGGATACGTTCTACGGCGTGCTGTTGCTTGCTGACTGCATGACAATAATCATAAAAGAAACTTGCTAATGGCTCACGGATACTTTTGCGGTCGTAACCATGTTTAGGGCCATAAGCTAATCGAGTGACTAAAAATGCGCTTTTCAATAACCCTTGAGCATCGATGATGGCATCATATTGATGTAATTTTAATTTTTCTCTGAATAAACGACGTTCTGTACGAATTTCTGGACTAAACCAGTTTTTACGCCAGCGGCGAATAGCAACAGGAATAATGTGATCAACAGTGCTGTGCCAGCCAGGGATTTGGGCAAAACCTTCCTCTACTACCCAATCAAAACGGACGTCAGGTAAGTTTTTTTCTGCATCAGTCAGTGCAGGGAGCGAGTGGAGGACGTCGCCCATAGAAGAAGTTTTAACCAGTAAAACCCGCATTAACTCTGGTTCTCCGCTTGTAATAATTTTTCCAGGGAAGTGATAACTTGTTCTGGCTGAATGTCAATCAGACTCTGATGATAGCCATGTGCGCTGTCGCCTTTTCTGACTTTATGATAGCCAGTAATGAGACGGATAATTTCCGCTTTATCGGATAATGGTGGGGTAAAATCTGGGCTACTTGGACCGTAAAGTGCAACCAGAGGGCGATTAAGCGCTGCGGCAACATGCATCAAGCCAGAGTCGTTGGTCACAATGGCGTCACAGGCCGCGATGATATTGACTGCCTGTTCAAGAGAGGTTTGTCCGGCAAGATTGATACAGTGTTCACAAGCTTCTCCTGTCAGTGATTTACGGATATCCTCTCCACCTTCGTGATCTTTGGCTGAGCCAAATAGCAGAATTTGATAGCCCTTTTGAGTAATAAGCTGTTGAGCTAACGTGGCATAGTGATAATGCGGCCAGCGTTTTGCCGGGCCAAATTCTGCGCCGGGGCAAAAACCGATGATAGGCCGATAATCAGAAATATTGAATGCTGCGGTGGATTCAGCAATATCCTCGTCACTGACATCTAGTTGAGGTGAAAGTAATGGTTGAGGCAGGTCTGCCGCGCTACTGGGTTTTGCATCGTAAGCTAATGCGGCATAGCGTTGAACCATTAATGGGAAGGCTTCTTTATTCAATGTACGAATATCATTGAGCAATCCATATCTCATTTCACCACGCCAGCCGGTACGCAGAGGAATATTGGCGAAGAAGGGTACCAAGGCAGATTTGAAAGAATTTGGTAGCACATAAGCACGATTATATTTACGTTCACGCAGGGCGACCCCCAAACGACGGCGTTCGCCTAGTGCTAATGCGCCATGACCTAACGGCATAGCCAATGCTTGATTGACCTCCGGCATTTTGTCCAGCAGTGGGCGGCACCAGGCTGGGGCCATCACATCAATTTCTGCATTAGGATGCAAAGCCTTTAATGTCCGGTAAAGGCTCTGCGACATCATCATGTCACCCACCCACGAAGGGCCGATCACCAATATTTTCATAGCGAGTAGATTACTTATCCTGATTAAGCCAATGCATATATTCCGTTACTCCTTCGGCAACGGTTTTGAATGGCTTATCATAACCCGCCGCCCGAAGTTTAGTCAGATCTGCTTGCGTGAAACGCTGATAACGGCCTTTCAAATGTTCAGGGAAATCAATACGCTCAACAGGCAGTGATTTATCTTGGTGGAATTCAACAACCGCATCTGCAACCGCCTGAAAAGACTCAGCACGACCCGTTCCACAGTTATAAATCCCGGAAACGCCATTTTTCCAGAACCAAAGATTAACCGCCGCGGCATCACCGACATAAATAAAATCACGTTGAAAGCTTTCACTGCCGGCGAATAGTTTTGGATTTTGTCCCTGATTGATTTGATTGTTCAGATGAAAGGCAACACTCGCCATACTACTTTTGTGCCCTTCCCGTGGTCCGTATACATTGAAATAACGGAAACCACAAATTTGTGAATCAGCTTGAGGCAGGATCTCCCGAACGTATTGGTCGAATAGAAATTTAGAGTAACCATAAACGTTGAGTGGTTTCTCATATTGACGCTCTTCGATAAAATTATCAGTGCGGCCGCCATAGGTTGCTGCTGAGGAGGCATACAGGAAAGGGGTGCCGCGTTCAAGGCAATAGTGCAGCAATTCTTTTGAATATTGATAGTTATTATCCATCATATATTTGCCATCCCACTCGGTTGTGGATGAGCAAGCGCCTTCATGGAAAATAGCGTCAATATCACCGAAATCATCACCGGCCAGAATACTGGCAATAAACTCTTCCTTGTCCATGTAATCAGCAATATCCAAGTCAACCAGATTGGTGAACTTAGTACCATCTTTTAGATTATCTACGACCAGAATATCTTTATATCCTTCGTCATTTAGTGCTTTGACAATATTGCTGCCAATAAATCCAGCACCGCCAGTGACAATAATCATCCGACTCACCTCTACAATCGGGTTAATGAAGCAAATTGCGTCTATAATAACATCTAACATCCATGACGACAGCAGCTTAAGCAGGGGAATATACTGAAATATCATGGTAATTCAGGTCGCATGACGTGACGGATACAGCAAAGTTAATATTATCTGCCTGATAGTGTCGTCAGTAGCCTGATCAATGAGTAAAATGTCTAACGACCCTTTATTTATAAATCAGGAGAAAATAAATGTCAGCATCATTTTATCAGCAAATTAATGAACAATTAGAACAAGCCCATTCGGAAGGGTTGTTTAAAAATGAACGTATCATCACTTCTGCACAAAATGCTGACATTGCTGTAGCCGATGGCAGCCACGTTATTAACTTCTGCGCAAATAACTATTTAGGTTTAGCTAATCACCCTGAGCTGATTGCCGCGGCTAAAGCGGGAATGGATAGCCACGGTTTTGGTATGGCCTCTGTTCGTTTTATTTGTGGAACTCAGGATACTCATAAAGAGCTGGAGAAAAAGCTGGCAGAATTTTTGGGTATGGAAGATGCCATTCTTTATTCTTCTTGTTTTGATGCTAATGGTGGTTTATTTGAAACGTTGTTTGGGCCGGAAGATGCCATTATCTCTGATGCGTTGAACCACGCTTCTATTATTGATGGTGTCCGTTTATGTAAAGCGAAGCGTTATCGCTATGCTAATAATGATATGCAGGAACTGAGAGCACAGTTAGAACAAGCCAAAGCAGATAATGCACGTCATATTGTGATTGCAACCGATGGTGTGTTCTCAATGGATGGTGTGATTGCTGATTTAAAATCTATCTGTGATCTGGCTGATGAATTTGATGCCCTGGTCATGGTGGATGACTCCCATGCTGTGGGTTTTGTTGGTGCTCATGGCCGTGGTACTCATGAATATTGTGACGTTATGGATCGTATTGACATCATTACCGGCACTTTAGGTAAAGCATTAGGTGGTGCTTCCGGTGGCTATACCGCGGCACGTAAAGAAGTTGTTGAGTGGCTGCGCCAACGTTCACGCCCATATCTGTTCTCTAACTCACTGGCTCCGGCGATTGTAGCGGCATCCATTAAGGTACTGGATATGCTGAAAGAGGGGGATGCATTGCGTGATCGCCTGTGGAAGAACGCTAATCTGTTCCGTGAAAAAATGACCGCAGCAGGTTTCACATTAGCAGGGGCTGACCACGCTATTATTCCTGTCATGTTAGGCGATGCAAAATTGGCACAGGAGTTTGCCGCAGAATTATTGAAAGAAGGCATTTATGTTACCGGCTTCTTCTATCCGGTAGTCCCTAAAAATCAGGCCCGTATCCGCACGCAAATGTCAGCCGCGCATACGGAAGAGCAAATTGAACGTGCAGTTGCGGCGTTCACGCGAATTGGTAAGCAATTGAGCGTAATTGCATAAGGCATCTCTATGAAAGCATTGTCAAAGTTAAAAGCAGAAGAAGGCATCTGGATGACCGATGTGCCCGAGCCAGAGTTGGGGCACAATGATGTGATGATCAAAATCCGTAAAACGGCGATTTGTGGTACGGATGTGCACATCTATAACTGGGATGACTGGTCGCAAAAAACAATTCCTGTACCTATGGTTGTTGGTCATGAATATGTTGGTGAAGTTGTCGCTATTGGTCAGGAAGTAAAGGGTTTTAAGATTGGTGACCGGGTGTCTGGCGAAGGACATATCACTTGTGGTTATTGTCGTAACTGTCGTGGTGGCCGTACTCACTTATGCCGTAATACCATTGGCGTAGGGGTAAACCGCCCTGGTTGTTTTGCTCAATACTTGGTTATTCCTGCATTTAATGCGTTCAAAATTCCAGATAACATCTCTGATGAGCTGGCTTCTATTTTTGACCCATTTGGCAATGCTGTTCATACCGCGCTTTCGTTTGATCTGGTTGGCGAAGATGTGCTGGTTTCTGGTGCAGGCCCAATTGGTATTATGGCTGCGGCAGTGTGTAAACATGTTGGCGCGCGTCATGTTGTTATCACAGACGTTAACGAGTATCGCCTTGAGCTGGCACGTAAAATGGGTGTCACCCGTGCGGTGAACGTCAGTCAGGAAAATCTGACCGATGTCATGGCGGAATTGGGCATGACGGAAGGTTTTGATGTTGGTTTGGAAATGTCCGGCGCTCCGGCGGCGTTTCGTACCTTATTAAATACCATGAATCACGGCGGCCGTGTTGCACTGTTGGGCATTCCGCCATCAGATATGGCAATTGATTGGAATCAGGTAATTTTCAAGGGCTTGTTTATCAAAGGTATTTATGGCCGTGAAATGTTTGAGACTTGGTACAAAATGGCTACATTGATTCAGTCTGGTTTGGATCTGACACCCATCATCACCCACCGGTTCTCTATTGATGATTTCCAGAAAGGCTTTGACATCATGCGTTCAGGGCAGTCTGGTAAAGTTATTCTGAACTGGGATTAACCGATCGAATCAGTTATCACTAAAATTAATAGGCGCTTTTAGTTCTTGAGCGCCTATTTGAAGTATTAGCGATATTGCAAGCTATCATCGAATAAATAGAAATAGCAAGATATACCCGTTATTTTTCAGGTTGTCTCTTTGTTGGCTGCGCTCGGTCACATAGTTATCTATGCTCCCGGGGATTCACTCCCTTGCCGTCGCGATGCATCTTGAAATCTTTAGGGTATAATTGGCTATTTCTTAAAATGAATTTCTATTCTGTTTTATCCTGAGACTTATCTCCGGCCAGTTTCTGGATATATCGGCTTACCGTGTTCACAATAGGATTATCAACCAGAGTATCGCCAATAACTGCCAGATAATCTTGGCTGGTAACTGTAATGGGTGCCTCTTTTATTTCACACAGCTTGCCCCATTTATGCTGGTTATCACCAACAGGTTTGCCACTTAACAACCTACTTGGGCTGACTAACTCAATATCAGCTGGAAGCGTTGGCAGCATTTGTTGCAGTGCGCGAATGGTTGTTGGATGGGGATGGCCGATAGCAATAGCGGAACCATTTTTACGGGCAATGGAAATAGCACGATTTAGCTGATGGCGAGTTTCCGCTTCTGATTGCACATTATCTAGGAAAACATTACGGCGGATAACGCGAACAGGCGTGCCTTGCGCTGCCTTTGTTGCCTGAGTATTGCCAATCGTCACACTGTCGAGAAAATAGAGGTTATAACGAGACAGTGAGCGCATCACTTTCTGCATTCCCGGCAAGCTCGAAGTCATAGCGCTACCCATATGGTTATTGATTCCTACAGCATAAGGGACTTTTTGTATTGCACGCTGGATGATGCGGTCAATTTCTTCACTGCTCATGGTTGGCTGAAGAGTATCCAGTTCTAGCAGTTGTTTACTTAAAGGCGCCATTGGCAGGTGGATTAAGATCTCCCGCCCTTGTTTGTATGCTTTTTCGGCCATTTCCCTGCCATGCGGTGAATCCGGCAGAATGGCGATAGAAACCGCAACAGGCATTTGCAATATTTTGTTTTCGTTATGAGGACGGTAACCAAAATCATCAATAACAATTGCCAGACGGGCTGCACTGGCTTGTAGGCTCAAGAGAAGCAGGGCGGTAATACCAATTTTTGTGAACCTGTGTTGTCTCAACTAATTTATCTCCCAAGCCACGGTTGTGGGTTTACCGCTCTTCCTTGGCGGCGGATTTCAAAATAGAGTGCGGATTGTTGCTGACCGCCACTGTTACCGACCAACGCAATAGGTTGTCCGGCTCGAACTTGCTGGCCGACCTTGACCAGAGCGCTCTGATTATAGCCATAGAGACTCATATCACCTTTACCGTGCTCTATCACGACAACCAGCCCATAGCCTTGTAACCAGTCAGCCAGCAGTACCCGGCCATCGGATATTGCTTTAACTTCAGTACCTTCTTGCGCAGAAATCACCATGCCTTTCCAGCGCAATTCGCCTTGCAATGCTTCACCAAACTCATGTATCACTTTACCGTGGACAGGCCAGATTGCCTGACCCGCTGGACGGCCAAGGCCACCTGTACGTGCCATCAATGCGCGTTCATCTTCAGTGGGTTTATAGCTGGAACCTTTTTGCTGCGCTTGCTTCTGTTTCGCTGCAATCTGAGCACGAACACGGGCAGCTTCTCTGGCTTCTCGTTCAGCACGTGCTTTCGCTTCCCGTTCTGCTTTAGCAATTTTATCTCGCAGACGGGTTTCATTTTGTTTTAGTTCAGCGAGATTTTTTTGGTCTTGCTTTAAGGAAGATTCCAGCTCAGTTAGGGTTTTCTGCCGAGCATTGCGGGCTACTTCCATTTGCTGCTTTTGCTGTTGTTGTTCAGTTAGAACTTGTTTTTGCTCTTCCTGTTTCTGTTGCTCAAGTTTTTTTTGTTCAGTTAAATCAACGGTTGTTTGTTCAAGTTTAACAATGGTGTCCTGACGGGCTTGATTAAGGTAGCTATAGTAAGCGAGTATGCGCTCACCTCTCTTTCCCTCTTCTCCTCTGAACATGAGTTCAAGCCCTTGATGTTGCCCTTGACGAAATGCAGCATCCAATTGGCGTGCCAGCATATCTCGTTGCGCGTTTTGTTGTTTTTCCAGTTTTTTGATGTTGGAGACGAGAGCAGCAATCTCTTTATTCAGCTTACTGAGTTGAGTTTGAGTGTTGTGTAGGGATTGACCAATTGTGGAAATGGTATTTTCCTGATCTTTTAATTGATTTAGCAAAGAACTACGTTTTTGCTGCTGTTGTTGTACACTTTTCTCTTTCTCCGCGATGTCTTGTTGGAGATCTTTGAGCTGATTTTTATTGGCGATAATTTGATTTGCAAAGGTATTGAAGCTGAAAATAACAAATAGGAAAGCATAGAACAACGAGGCACAGATATTATTCCGCCGTGAGTTCTGATGGCGCCGATAATTACGGCTATGTATTTCCTTGTTGTCAGCCATTTCTGTAAATATACCTTGCTACTGTATGCGCTAGATTATTTCATGATGAACAAAGAGTTACCAGATGCTACGCTGATTTTTTACACTTTCAGATAATGCTGTCTTAACATCGAAATCGAATAGTAATAAACATACTAGCCTATTTATTGCTGAAATTCCTGTATGCATTGAGTGTGACAGGGCAGATGCAGGTAAGGTACTTAAAATGCTTCATTTTCAGGATATTTTTATTTTTTCTCGAAACTCTCCGCAAAATTTGCATTGAGCTTATGCTATTTGGCTGTAATTGACGCAACACAAAGGTATACTCTGGAACCTTAGAAATTTGTTATTAACCAACGGGAGTTTTTGTCCCCATGCTGCAAGAAATCATGCAATTTATTAACCAGCATATGACCTTAAGCCTCATCTGGATTGCGCTGCTGGTTGCCGTTATTGTGACTACATCGAGAGGTTTCTTCTCTAAAACCAAAGAGATAACTCGTGCTCAAGCTATTAATCTGATCAACAAAGAAGAAGCCATCGTCGTGGATTTACGTTCCCGTGAAGATTTCCGCAAAGGGCATATTATTGGTGCAGTAAACCTGACTCCCTCTGAAATTAAAGACAACAATTTTGCTGAGTTGGAAAAACATAAAAAGCAGCCTGTAATTGTTGTTTCTGCGAATGGTATTGAATCTCGTACTCCGGCAGAGAATCTTATTCGTGCCGGTTTTGAGCGCGTATGTTCCTTGAAAGAGGGTTTGGCTGGTTGGACAGGCGAAAACTTGCCATTGGCGCGTGGTAAAAAGTAATCATTTTGGGCGTGAATGGAGACATTCACATAAAAAATTTAATAAGGACATCTAAAGGTAACAATTATTATGTCAGAACAAAGCAATACAGAAATGGCTTTCCAGATCCAACGCATCTACACCAAAGATATCTCTTTTGAAGCACCAAACGCACCGCAAGTGTTTCAACAGGAATGGCAGCCGGAAGTAAAACTGGATCTGGATACTGCTTCCAGTGAGTTGGCTCAAGGGGTTTATGAAGTTGTTCTGCGTGTAACTGTAACGGCCACTTTGGGAGAAGAGACAGCATTCCTATGTGAAGTACAGCAAGGGGGTATTTTCTCTATTGAAGGTATCGAAGGAACGCAGTTAGCTCACTGCTTGGGTGCATATTGTCCGAATATCTTGTTCCCATATGCTCGTGAATGCATCACTAACTTGGTTAGTCGTGGTACCTTCCCACAACTGAATCTGGCTCCAGTAAACTTTGATGCCCTGTTCATGAACTACCTGCAACAGCAGGCAGAACAGTCTCAGGGCGGTGAACAAACTGAACAGGAAGCTTAATGAATAGTACTGTTTCTATGACAGTGATCGGTGCCGGCTCATACGGCACCTCATTAGCCATTACGCTGGCTCGTAATGGCCATAATGTTGTACTTTGGGGGCACAACCCAGAACATATCCGGGCATTGCAACAGGCGCGTTGTAATCAGGCATTTCTGCCGGATGTTTCCTTTCCTGATAGTTTATTGCTTGAAACAGACCTGATAAAAGCATTAACAGCAAGCCGTAACATTCTTATTGTGATACCGAGCCATGTGTTTGGTGAGGTATTAAAGCAGGTAAAACCTCATCTACGGTCTGATTCACGTATCGTCTGGGCAACTAAAGGTCTGGAAGCGGATACCGGTCGGTTATTACAAGATGTGGCCCGTGAGATATTGGGCAATGAAATACCGCTAGCGGTGCTTTCTGGCCCAACATTTGCTAAAGAATTAGCGGCTGGTTTACCCACTGCGATTGCTATTTCCGCGACGGAATCTGCTTTTAGCGACGAACTCCAACAATTATTCCACTGTGGCAAAAGTTTTCGGGTTTATAAAAATACTGATTTTATTGGCGTTCAACTTGGTGGTGCCGTAAAAAACGTGATTGCCATTGGCGCGGGGATATCTGATGGTATGGGTTTCGGTGCTAATGCTCGTACTGCCTTGATTACGCGTGGATTGGCGGAAATGAGTCGCCTTGGTATAGCGCTTGGCGCTGATCCTTCTACCTTTATGGGCATGGCGGGATTGGGCGATTTGGTCTTAACTTGTACTGATAACCAATCACGTAACCGTCGCTTTGGCATGATGCTAGGGCAGGGAATTAGCGTTGAAGAAGCCCAGGATCAGATTGGACAGGTTGTTGAAGGTTATCGCAATACCAAAGAAGTACGTGCGTTGGCTGATCGTGCCAATGTCGAAATGCCGATTGCAGAACAAATTTATCAGATACTCTATTGCAATAAAAATGTGAAAGAAGCTGCTCAGGCATTATTAGGAAGAGCCAGAAAGGATGAGAGCGATGATGTGCGTTCTTAAATAAAAATCTAATGAAATAGGTTCTAAATGTGAGAGTAAAAAATATGTCGCTAGAAGAATTGGACGAAGTTTGGAAGAACATAAAAACAGAAGCGAGAGCACTGGCTGAATGTGAACCGATGTTGGCCAGTTTCTTTCATGCAACATTACTCAAGCATGAAAATCTGGGCAGTGCCTTAAGTTATATGCTGGCTAATAAGCTGGCTACGCCGATTATGCCGGCTATTGCTGTGAGAGAGATTGTAGAAGAGGCTTATCGTTCAGATCAGAAGATGATTGTCTCTGCTGCCCGCGACATCATAGCAGTACGTCTACGTGATCCCGCTGTAGATAAATACTCAACTCCTCTGCTGTACCTCAAAGGATTTCATGCTCTACAAGCCTATCGTATTGCCCACTGGATTTGGGGAGAAGGGCGTAAAGCATTGGCTATTTATCTGCAAAACCAAATCTCGATGTCTTTTGGCGTTGATATTCACCCGGCGGCAAAGATTGGTTGTGGCATTATGCTTGACCATGCTACAGGCATAGTGATTGGTGAAACGGCAGTAGTGGAAAATGACGTTTCTATCCTGCAATCCGTCACTCTTGGTGGTACTGGTAAAACAGGGGGTGATCGTCATCCGAAAGTTAGGGAAGGGGTGATGATTGGCGCAGGTTCGAAAATATTGGGTAATATCGAAATTGGCCGTGGGGCGAAAATTGGCGCAGGTTCGGTTGTATTGCGCTCTGTTCCACCACACACAACAGCCGCTGGGGTGCCTGCCCGTATCGTCGGTAAACCTGAAAGCGAAAAGCCATCATTGGATATGAACCAACACTTTAATGGTATCAACAATGGCTTTGAGTATGGTGATGGAATTTGACTTTTCGAAATATAGATATTAGTAATCATTATCATATTTTCACATATTAAATGTGGAAATATGATTTTGCATGCTTAACTTATTTAGAGCTTTTATAAATTATTTCCTTGCTACACCTATTATAATATAGTGCCAATGTTTAGGAACGACTTTATTTATAACTTTATTATCTAACATCCCTAAAAATCTTCTTTGAAATTCACTCCTGCCAAACGTAGCAAGGAAGCCTAATGTTGTATAATCAACATTTGAAAATGCTGATAGATAATCTGTCATTTCCCTGGCGGTAACATAGCCCCAGGTATTTCCCCAATTAACATAATTTTTCCTGAGGAATTTATGCAATGGTGATGCAACCAAATTTTCTGCAAACCAAAGTTCACCTCCTTCTTTTAATGAATGAAAGATCTGATTAATAGCCTCTTTTTGTGCTATTTTATTGAAATTATAACCGACAGCACCTAATACTGACTTAAACATAACAATATCGAAATGGTTCTTATATTTGATATCCGATGCGTTTAATTTATC
This sequence comes from Photorhabdus hindustanensis, assembly GCF_002968995.1. Classification (NCBI taxonomy): domain Bacteria; kingdom Pseudomonadati; phylum Pseudomonadota; class Gammaproteobacteria; order Enterobacterales; family Morganellaceae; genus Photorhabdus; species Photorhabdus hindustanensis. The sequence goes on along the minus strand of NZ_PUWT01000005.1, from coordinate 65,830 downwards.
ATATTGAATGCTCTTTTCTATATGATAACGCTTATGTTTCTCCAGTGCTTTTGGCGTGGGGCCATCTAAATCAGTACATAAGACATTCGCTCCATTTAATGCCGCCCATAATGATAGCCCACCATTTCTACTACCTAGCTCTAGAATATTAGCTGATTTTAAGTCTAATCCAGAATGATCTTGCCAATATTTTAAGGAATAACTCCAGTTATATATGTCCCATTCTATGACATCATGGAGAAATTCTTTTGAATTTTTTGCTTTCATAGCGTAACCAATATATATCAATGAAAATGAGTTGTTTTAATACTAACTTTATTAAATTATTATGATCTAAATAGTCTTATCAAATAGTAGATCATTTGAGGGAATTAACCCTGATTAAGTTATCTGAATCGATTTTCAAAGAGAAAAAATTCCTCAATAGGGTTAAGTTATACTAATCATAGCACCTACGTCCTGTGATAAATGATGATTTAGCGCAAAAACTTGTTCAGAAAACCTAGGATAAAAACTATGCCCTTGATGTCTTACTGCTTTCCTAACGATACATCAGGTCATTCTGCCACTTACATCTCCAAAGTCTGGTTGTACTCTGTCCATCTTCTGTCGGATGTGATATTGGAATATTGAGCTGATAACTATCATGGTCGTACCATGCTTTATCTATCTGAGGAACATGACGAAAAGGGTTGTTTGGTTCTCACCGTGGGTCTGGTGCAGAGCAGCTCCTATACTGTATTTCTGTGACCCACGCAAAGAGGAAAAAATTGCCGTGATATGATCAATAACACGTTGAACCATTGCAGAAGTGTGTAGCGATATTAGGCATATTTATTGGCACACTATTTTCTAATGATAGCGCCCTGATAATCTAATTGCCGCCAAGCTTCAAAAACAACAATGGCAACTGAATTGGAAAGATTCATACTGCGACTGTTTGCTAGCATTGGGATACGAATTTTTTGTTGTGGTGGCATATTATCCAATACATAAGGTGGTAACCCTCGGGTTTCCGGCCCAAACATTAAATAATCCCCGGCTTGATAACTTACAGCACTATGTGCCGGAGTTCCTTTTGTTGTGAGAGCAAACAAACGAACAGAAGACTCTCCTGTTAATCCTTCATTCTCTAAAAAGGTAAAATAATCATGATGTTGTTTAACATTGGCGAACTCATGATAATCCAGCCCGGCTCGACGTAGCCTTTTATCATCCCAGGTAAACCCCAGAGGTTGAATCAGATGCAATTGAAATCCGGTGTTAGCACAAAGACGAATAATATTACCGGTATTAGGTGGGATTTCAGGTTCAAATAAGACGATGTTTAGCATAATGCCCCCCAGAAACAAGGGGCACAGGTTAGCAGAAATCAGGAAAGGATGCAGGGGGATCTTCATCGATATTCCTATTTATCTATTGAAAGATCTTTTCCTGTTGAGACATTAGCTTGTATTGTGAGCCTAAACGCGAAAAAACATCACTGGATATAATCTAATAAACTAAAATTTTTAGATATTCTCTGGATTATTTTTTTGCCACACCGATTATAATATAATGCCAATGTTTAGGAACCACTTTATTTAGGACTTTATTATCTAACATCCCTAAAAATTTTCTTTGAGATTCATTCCTGCCAAACGTAGCAAGGAAACCTAAAGTTGTATAATTAACATTTGAAAATGCTGATAGATACTCAGTCATTTCGCTAACAGTAACATAGCCCCAGGCATTCCCCCAATTAACATAATTCTTTCTGAGAAACTTATGCAATGGTGATGCGATTAAATTTTCTGCAAACCAAAATTCCCCACCTTTTTTTAATGAATGGAAAATCTGATTAATCGCCTTTTTTTGTGCCGATTTATTTGAATTGTAGCCAATACCACCTAATACTGATTTAAACATAACAATATCAAAATGGTTTCTATATTTAATATCTAATGCACTTAATTTACCATATCGAATTCTATTTTCTATATTATAACGCTTATGTTTCTCCTGTGCTTTTGAAGTAGGGCCATTTAAATCCGTACATAAAACATTACCTCCATTTAATGCTGCCCACAGTGATAATCCACCATTTCGGCTTCCTAGTTCTAGAATATTAGCTGATTTTAGTTCTAGACTAGAATAGTCCTGCCAATATTTTAAAGCATGACTCCAATTACATATATCCCACTCTATTACATCATTGAGTAGCTCTCTTGAGTTTTTTGTTTTCATAAAAAAAACGACCAATAGACTAATTATTTTGATAATACTTTTATAGTGAATTATTAAGATCTAGTGATACATTATTTTTTAATGATGGTATTTTAGGAAAAGATTACAGGAGGGTTTGCTTGACAGGAATTTCAGATAGATAGGCTGTACTCGTTGATGCTTTTGTTTCAATCTTCTCCTTAAATATTTTAGTGTTATTCAGTAAATTCACGGCGATGTGTTTTATCCGAGATGACAATTCTACTGAGTCGCTGCGCTGGTTCTTATCACTGAGTAACGTTTTAGACGAGTAACTGTTACGGGTATTATAGCCTGATTTTGGTGTATTTTCTTATATCTAAGATAGTCAGTTCCGCGTTCAGCGCAGTTTTGACGATCAGCTTAGTGAGCATATAGGAAAACTAATTGAGATCTGCTTCGGTTTTGACGCCTTTAGCCAGTTCGGTTGCGAGCACTTTAAACTTTTTGTCCATAATTTGCCTGTCCTATGGTGTTGGAAGAAACATATTAAAAACAGGCAATTACACAATCTAAATTATAGTCTCAGGTTCAAGTTAAGATGATGTATAGCATGCTTTGATCATTGTATCGCAAATGTAATGATAGTTTTCTATAGTATCCATTTCTGCCGCTTGATTTTTTCCTACTAAATGTATACCAACCTTAATTTTATCAAGTAGCATGATTGGAATATTATCCCAATATAACTTGCTGTTTTCCAAATTTTCTTTATTTAAGAACTTTGGTATTTCTTTCTTAATAATTTCGCATGATACCTCATCCCAATACGAGATACCTAAAAGAGAAGGTTTATTAGCATTACTAACTTGGATGTCTTTGATTAAATTTTGTTTAGATAATATGGGTATCCATTCAGCATCCTCACTTTTAGGTCGTTTGATAACGTAATAGATACTTTGTTCTAAAGAGGTGAAGATATTATCTAGTAGAACAACGTCTGCATCTATAACAAGTGAGTTCTTGAAGAAATCAGATGCTAAGTAAAAAGAATATATACTATTATAATTGGCATAATTAGGATTATAAATTAAGTTACAATCATATCCAGTTGCAAGATAGTCGAATAAGTGAGCCATATGTCCAGTAACTATGTGTATTTCCTGTATACCAAACTCATGTAAATATTGAATTGTACGCTCAATATTAGGTATACCATTGATGGGTAGCAAGGCTTTATGGTTTTCTTTGGTTAGGTTATTAAAACGAGAACCTAAACCGGCTGCTAATATAATTGCATTCATTTAAGTGTAAAAATTAAGTTTTTGATATTACGTGGATTTGCAGCGATCAGCAATGAACCTGTAGAGACACCTATGCATAGGAGCAATAGCTTTACAGAGATGGGTTCATCGATAAGCAAATAAGCAAAAATCACTGCCCAGATAGTATAAGTGATATTTAAACCCATAGCACGGATAGGTTGGAGCATACTGATCGCTTTGTAATAAAAAAAGTATGACATCGTTGCTGCCAGAGAAGTTGCAAATAATAAGGAGTATAATGCCATATTTGAGAAAATATGTACAACACTAGGAAAAGAGTGAACGAATAGTATGATAATTACTAGGTAGCCTACAGAGGATGATAATTGCCTGATAAAATAAGCGATATCGGCAGGTATATCTTTATTCATCCCATACGAGCTGATAACAACTTCAGCACTCCAGCCTAGTGCACATATAAAAGCGAAAAGAAAGCCGAGCCAGCTAGATGTTGTCTGAGTTGATGTTGAGTAACCTAGTATCATGGTACACATAACGGCTAATATTAATCCCAATATACCGAGAAGATGAATACGATCTTTGAGTAGAAAAAAAGAAATTAGAGCGCCAATAGCAGGATAAGTGGCCGAAATAGTTGCTGTATAGCTAATACCAATGTACTGAATAGCTAAAACATAACAAGACATACCCATTGGGCCACCAAACATAGCCGCCAGTATAATTATTCCATTTTTCTTGTCCTTGGGGATAGAGCGTATTGCTTGGTATTTTCCTTGAAGTACAAGATACATAAATATGTATCCGCATGAAATCATATCATTCAGGAAGGCGAGTATAATGGGGATAAGAAAATAAGAGGAAAGGGCGCTATCTTTTAACAATAATGCTAGAAGCACGCCGCTTAACCCCCACAAAACACCAGAAAACAGCCCATAGGCATTTGCAGTAGCTTTAAAGTTGGTGAACATAGCTATTTTTGTACCGTTCCATTAGCTTATAGGCCCGTTTTAAGCGGTTAATTCCATAATTCCCAAATTTTTCACCATTTTCCTCTTTTACTATTGTCCATATTGTCCAGAGAACATCTTGGGAAAATTGAAACAATAATATCTTTTCTAGTGCATTTGGCATTATATTTTCCCCAAAATATTCAGCTAGAAATAGTTTCTGTTCTTCTTGTGTATAACCACATTCCAGAAATAGTGCAGCTATATCAAACATAGGATCATTGATACCTGAATATTCCCAGTCTATAAAATAGACATTTTCATTTAATTTTAGAATATTTTCAGCGACTAAATCGTTGTGGCAAGGTCGATGCTCTAAGCCAAGATTGTTTAAAATAGCTTCAATCTGATGGAAAAAATCCAATACTTCTGCTGTATGTTCAAAAGGATAAGGAATAATTTTATTGTGGAGTAATGACCAATAACGATGGAATTCAGTAAAGACATTAAATGAATTATTAAAAGCTAGATCTGATTGATGTAAATATTTTAACTGCTTACTAATCAATGGAATATTAGCTGAGTTTCTTGCGTTAATTGGTGATAAGGTTTCAGAGCCGCTTAAGAACTTTGTTGCTTTTAAGCCAGTATTGTGATCAAAATAGAATACTGGCACATTAATTCCTAAGGACGAAGTTAATTCGCTATTGACTTTTTCGTGATACCTATTAATGAAACATTCTGTTTTTCTGCCTGGCACACGCAAAACTATCTCTTGGTTATTTAATTTAACCAAATAATTACTGTTGGTCATACCTCCGATCACGGAGATTTCAAATTTATCATTTACTTCTAGCTTAAATAGCTTTGCAACAAACTGTTTGATTTCATTAATATTTTTTTTCATTTCGTCAAAAGAGAAAGTCATTCATGATTATAAAATAGCTAATTTTATTCTAAATAAGAAATTAATAGAAATAATATTTTCCTACCCCAATTGGCTTAGTGTATGAGTATCGATCAGGAATGTACTCCGTTTCTATGACAGGTATCATATAATCTTTACCATAGTAGTTAGTTAGATACTCAGTAGTATTTTTAGGTATAAGAAAGTTTCTACCTTTAAACTCGGTATTAGTTAACTCGAATGAAGGACAATAATTCTCGAAAGTAGTGCATTCTCCTTCTTTAATACTGCCTTTAATTTTCGGTTCTCCAAAGTCACCAAAGTGATGACAAATCATGTGCTCTTCTTTTTTAGAATAGAAGAAGATATCTACTTGTACACCTCTTAAGGAATAAGTATATTCGAGTGCTGTTTCCCCTTTATCTTTCTCAAACTTTTTGAGTTTCTTAAAACCTTTGGAGATTAAGGATATTTCAATTTCATCTGAAAAATCAGATAAGTACATGCCAAAATCCAGATCATTATCATGTACGATAAAATCTTTTTCTCTTATTGCACCCAGCAAAGTTCCCCAGTCCAGCCAGAATGTTTTGTTAATACTTTCCATCGCTTCCTGAAATGCATACAAAGCAGCCAGATTATATTTGTGATATCTCTTATTTCTCTTAATCTCCTCTTTTGAAGAAAAAATTGAAGGAAGTAGGATAAATCGGACATATCTGAAAAGAGGGTTCTTATCTATATTTCCTTTTAGTTTTTTAAATATCACCATTATTGATTGCCATATCCATAGGGGTTGTTTATTTGCCAATTCCAACTATCACGCATCATATCGTCAATATTGCGTGTTGCTTGCCAGCCAAGGGTATTGAGGGCTTTGGACGGATCAGACCAACACTCAGCAATATCCCCAGGACGTCTATCTGTAATTTTATATGGAATTGTTTTACCTGATGCCTTTTCAAAAGCATGAAGTAGTTCAAGTACAGAATAACCAGCACCTGTTCCTAAATTAAAAACTTCATAGGATTGCTGTTTATCCAGATAGTCAATAGCGGCAATATGGCCTTCAGCCAAATCCATCACATGAATATAATCACGAACACCGGTACCGTCTTTGGTTAGATAATCGTTGCCATACACTGATAAACATTCCAAACGGCCAATGGCAACCTGAGTGATATAAGGTAACAGGTTATTGGGAATACCGTTAGGGTCTTCGCCAATCATACCTGATGGATGAGCACCGACAGGATTGAAATATCTTAAACTGGTGATTTTGAAACTTGGCTCGGCTGCGGCAAAATCTTTCAGAATCTGCTCGACCATCAGCTTGGAGGTGCCATAAGGGTTGGTGGTACTACCTACTTTAGCATTTTCCGTGAGTGGTACAAATTCAGGATCACCATAAACCGTTGCCGATGAGCTGAAAATCAGTTGATGTACGCCGTTGGCACGCATAGCCTGCAATAGAACTAGAGTACCAATAACATTGTTTTGATAATATTCAAGTGGCTTTCTGGTAGATTCACCAACCGCTTTTAATCCGGCAAAATGAATTACAGATTCTATTTTGTTTTCTTGGAAGATTTTATTTAGTAAATCTAAATCAAGGATATCACCTTGATAAAACTTCACTGATTTGCCAGTAAGATTTTCAACTCTGTGAAGAGATTCGGGTGATGAGTTACACAGATTATCAATAACAACAACATCAGCTCCTCTTTCTAGAAGCGCTAATATGGTATGTGAACCGATATAGCCAGCTCCTCCGGTGATTAGGGTTGGCATTAATATTCCTTTGTACTTTCATTAGTTGTTTTTGAATTCATGATGATTTAACCCATCCCTATACACAATCATCGACAGGGCGGGATTCCACTTTGTATTTAATTTAATCAAAGATAAGTTGACTACGGAATTCCCCTGACCAAATGGCTCTTCGACGTTTAGCCGCCTGACTGTCTTTTATATTGGTATTCTGTTTAATCACGCTTAATGCAATTCGGTTAAAAAGCGCCATTTGTGCAGCCCCATCAGGATCTTTGAGTGAGATAGCATCTTCTCGAAAAGTGACATCTAATACCCAATGCAGCTCGTTTTCCACCGACCAGTGCCTTCTTATTGCCTTAGCCACGATTTCCGCCTCCAACGGTAGCGAGCTGACATACCAGCGTGAATCACGATGAGGAGGCTGACCTTTTACGCTTCGTTCACTGACGACTTCAATAACACTTTGTATTGAAGGCCATTGCCGCCGAAGGACCTCCGGCAATACGGCACGAATTTGCATGACATGCCGAAATTCTGTCCGTCCATGACCGCTATTTTTCTGCGTAAATTCAACAAGCTCATCACTCTCATAATGCGAAGCAAAATACGATTTGACCCATTCATAGAGGGTCTTTTGATTGCCTTTAAGACCCACAATAAAATCACCGCCGCGCTGAGTAATTAACGCAAGAGTTTCTTTCTGGCAATGCAAGGCATCCATAGTGACAATCGCGCCATCAAGCGCCAGTAATTCAATCAATTGTCTGGCAACCGGACCTTCCTGACCTTTGCTTTCGGCTGCCTGATGGTATAGGGCTACACCGGATTCAACATCATAAGCACTGACCACATGCAGGGCTTCAAATAATGTCCCCTTACAGGTTCCTCTCAGGGTTTTTCCATCAATGGCGATAAGACTTTTTCCTGCCCTGACCCGACGCTGGTTGATCCAGGCATAAAAGGCTTCAACCAGTGCATCTTGCTCTATCATTTTGATAATATTAGCAATACAGTGACGACGAGGAATACCGTGAGTAAAATGCGTGTATTGTTTAAGCCACTCGCTCTGTAACTCACCAAATTCCTGAATCGATTTCCAGCCAGAAGCGCCGCATAATACCGCGGAGAAGGCTAAAAAAATCACATCCATTAATTCATGTTTTTTATTGATGTCAGAGCGAGGGTCTTCTATCTTGCTGATAAAATTAAAAATACTCATTATTAGGATCGCTTTTTTATGGAAGAGAGAGATCTTAACGTTTTAATGAGAGAAATGCCTATAAAAAGTCATATTCTGATTTTTACTTAACCAAAATAACCTTATTAAAATGTGAGATCTCACCCTGCAATCATCGATGATTATCATTTGGCCTTTCGCTTTTTCCGGCCTCGTATTCCTAAACAATCATAGCTTGCTCTTACTAGTTCGTTTATCTACCGGAATTATATGAGGTTACTGTGTTTCATTCCAATGTGATCTGAGGAGATAGATCTTTCGTTAACATCTGCGGTTCAAAACTCATGATACATCATTTGTGAAAAGGTATATATTTGTATGCTTTTTTACTGAAGTTTGATAGTCGCTTTGGCTCCATAAACATTACGATTCTTGTCAGAATTCTCTTTGTTGTGTATGGCTACGTTATCTCCAACACTTTAAAATTACTTTTAACACACCGCCAGGTAAGAAACTATTGGTGAGATAGTCGGTTTCATCTTATTTAATTACAACTTATTGGCTGAAACAATCAAGAAGCAGTTTCGTACCGCACCACATAGTTATTTACAAAGTCGAGATTATATTAAATTTAATATTTAAAAAATCCACAACCAGTTTTACGACCTAATTTATTAGCTCTGACCATTTTTCTTAATAAAGGATGGGCTCTATATTTAGGGTCCCCTGTTTCATTGTGGAGATTTTCCATTATTGAAAGATTTATATCATTTCCGATTAAATCTGCTAAGGACAGTGGGCCAACAGGATGATTGGCACCTAGCTTCATTGCTTTATCAATTTCTTCAGCGTTAGCTACACCTTCAGCAAGGATGCCAATTGCTTCATTAATCATGGGAATAAGCATTCTATTAACAATAAATCCAGGAGCTTCATTAACGATAACTGGTTCTTTATTAAGTTTTTTAACAAAATCTACAGCCCAATTGATAGTATCCTGAGAGGTTGTTAAGCCAATAATAACTTCTGTAAGCTTCATTACGGTTGCAGGATTGAAAAAATGTAATCCAATGACGTTTTCAGGCTTTTTAGATAGGCTTGCAAGTTCTGTAATAGATAGTGAAGACGTGTTTGATGCGACGATAGTATTGTCTTTTACTACATGGGATATTTTAGTAAATATTTCTCTTTTAGTTTCCATCTTTTCTGGAACAGCTTCTATTACACAATTTACATTAGATAAAAGAGAGTAGTCATCTATTAGTGATATTTTATTTATATAGTAGAACATATTATCTTCGGATAGCTTTTTTTTCGCAATCATTCTCTTCCATTGTTTTTCTAATTCTGTAAAGGATGTCTTACATTTATCAAGGGTTCTTCCTACCCATAGGATAGATGATACAGATTCTGTTTGTGCCAAAATCTGAACAATTCCCTTTCCCATAACACCTTGACCAATCAATCCAATTTTCATTTCTAACAGTCCTATTAATATTCATTCTAGAAGTAACTTCAAGTTGATAAAATAATGAATTATGCAATATAATATCATCTAGAAGTCATTTTAGTCTTAATTTTATAATTCCAGCTATTGCGTATAATATATGTTGTTTACTTACCTAGGATATCTATTTGTGATCTTGTGGATAATCATTTTTTATACCATTTTCAGAAAAATATAAAGCAATTCCTATTCATCAAGCCAGATAATTTAAATACTACTTTAAAAGATCGTAAATATTATCTTTGGGATGAAATTCAATAGGAGAATCAACAAGAATCTTTCTGATGCTCTCGAAATCATAATTTTCACAACATATTTTTAGGCTATTTAATAGTGGATTTAGCTTATCCCAAGTTAGAAAAGCTTCATTGGCTGTCATTATTCTAGGGTGATTTGTACTAGAAATATTATCACCAATTAATAACTCTTCATAAAGTTTCTCGCCTGGTCTTAATCCCGTAATTCTGATTTCTATATCACCATGAGGATTTGTTTCATCTTTAATTGTTAGGCCAGAAAGGTTAATCATTTTCCGGGCAAGATCATAAATTTTCACTGATTCTCCCATATCCAGAACAAAAACATCGCCATTGTTGCCCATTGCTCCTGCCTGGATAACCAATTGGGCAGCTTCTGGAATAGTCATAAAATAACGAGTAATATCTTTATGAGTTAGAGTTATTGGTCCACCGCTTTTTATTTGTTTCTCGAAAAGGGGAACGACAGAACCAGACGAACCAAGAACGTTGCCAAAACGAACCATTGAGAATTTTGTATGACTATTTTCTTTAGCAAAAGCTTGCAATATAAGCTCTGCAAATCTTTTAGTTGCTCCCATTGTATTTGTAGGGCGGACAGCTTTATCTGTGGAAATTAATACAAACTTGTCAACTTTTTGATTAATTGCTGCTTTGGCAAGTGAGAATGTACCAAAAATATTATTATTCACACCTTCTGCCGTATTCATTTCTACAAGGGGAACGTGTTTATATGCAGCAGCATGATATATTGTATTAATATTGAACTTACTGATTATCTTATTTATCTTATCTGAATCTTTTATGTCACCTAAAATAGGAACAATACTTATACTAAGATTTCTTTCTAAATTTATTCTTTGCAGTTCTTTTTCTATTGAGTAGAGACAGTACTCTGTTAACTCAAATAATATCATATGAGCTGGAGACTGAGTGATAATTTGTCGGCATAGCTCTGATCCTATTGAGCCGCCCGCTCCTGTAATAAGGACATTTTTATTTTTAATATTTTTACATAGTAAATCTTGTAATGGATTGATTTGTTCTCTTCCCAAAAGATCATTAATAGAAACTCGTTTTAGTGAGTTTATTTGTGCTTTACCTTCAACCAGATCATTAAAGCTTGGGATTGTGAGTATTTCACAATGCTCTTTTTGTAGTTTCTCAATTATTTTTTTTTCTATCGGATATTGAAGCACTAGGTATTGCTAATAATATCTTCTTTATATTATATTTTTCTACTAAAAGTGTTATTTTTTCTGGAGAAAAAACACAAACCCCATGAATAGATAAATTATGTAATTTTGAGTTATCGTCAATAAAAACGATAGGATTGAATTCTCTATGTTCTCTTAATATTGGCAAAAGTTGACGACCGGATTCTCCGGCACCATATATAATCACTGGGGTGCCTTTATCTTTTAATAGATTGAGCAACGCTCTGTATAAGAATCTGGTGCCACAGAGTGATATAACTAGAAAAGAGAAATAAATAACTGTTACTGTTCTAGGCAAAAATGCTTGTTGATATAGGGAAATTATAGTCAATAATAGAGTGGATAGAAATGAACCAACAATGGCCCATTTTAATATACTCATATTAACGTATTTTATTATAGATCTATAGAAACCAATTCTTAAAAAAATAAATAGCGTGAAAGGTATAGTGAAAATAATGGTTAGCCAATGCTGTAAGCTATAAATGGGTACATCTCTATCAAGGCGTAGCCACATACTTAGCCAGTATGAGAAAATGATCATCAATATATCTACTGACAGAAGAACTATGGTCTTTATTAGTCTATCTTGGTTAAAAACTATTCTTTTATTCATAATTTTTAATTACCTAAAAACTATTTTATAAATTGTCTTAAAAATAATTCTAAGATCATAGAATAGGGATTTATTATCAATATATTCTAAGTAGTATTTGGCTTTTATAGGCATAATAATATCAATATAGGCTTGATGGGGATCTTTATATTGACTTAATATCTGATTCTCATCGATCATTTCTATGGAGGCTAAATCTGTTATGCCTGGTTTCACAGATAATATTTTATCTCTTATGTCACCTGGATATTTGTTCATAAACTGTGGGACTTCGGGTCTTGGTCCAACTAAACTCATTTTTCCTTGGATGACATCAATGAGTTGTGCTAGTTCGTCAAGTTTGTATTTACGTATAAATTTTCCAGAATTCGTAATACGGAGATCATTACCTATGGTGAGTTGTCCTTTTTGTTCTGAGTCAGTAGCCATACTCCTAAATTTGTGGATATAAAAATCTTGATTATATTGGCCTACCCGTTTTTGTCGGAAAAAAATGGGCCCTTTTGAGTCCATTTTTATCCAAATAGCTATCACAATTAAAATAGGAGAAAGGAGAAATAACCCAATTGAAGATGAGATAAAATCAAAAATTATTTTTATAATTGAATACATTGCTTTCATTTATTCAAGAATCTCTTTAATTGTATTGACAACGTAGATTTGATCTTCTTTTGTCATCCTTGTATATAAAGGAATGGATACAATATTTTTAAAACTTTCTTCTGCTACGGGGAAATTATTTTTATCTAGGGAATAGGTATTTCTCCATATTGGTTGTTTATGTAGTGGGATAAAATGGACAGAACATCCTATATTTTTCTCTGCCATTTTCATTATAAAGTCATCTCTTGATATTTTGACTTTATTGTTGAGTCGGATAGCGTATAGATGCCAGGCATGTTGACTATTAGGTTCTTTAGGTCTAGTGGGTAAGGTAATTGGCAGATTTTTTAATTCATTATCATAGAATTTAGCCATTGCTTCTCTTTTCTTCTGAAAAGCATCTATTTTCTGTAATTGATGAATACCAATCGCTGCACAAATATCTGGCATGTTATATTTATAACCCGGCTCAATGACTTCATAATACCAAGCTGGTGTTTTAGATTGGTATCTGTCAAAAGCATCTTTACTAATCCCGTGGAGACGCATTACTTTTGCTCTTTTAATGATATCTGGATTTCTGGATACTAGCATACCGCCTTCAGCTGTCGTCATGGTTTTATTGGCATAGAAACTAAATACGGTTACATCGGTGTCCAGAGTACCAATTTTCTTTCCTTTATATAAGGTCGGGAATGAATGGGCTGCATCTTCAATTATTCGTAGATTGAATTCTTTAGCTATAGCAATGATTTCATCCATGTCACATGATAAACCGGCAAAGTGTACAGGGATAATCGCTTTGGTTTTGGATGTGATTGCTTTTTTTATCGCTGTTGGATCAATATTCAGGCTATCAGATAAAGAATCAACAAAAATAGGGTGAGCGCCCAGATAACGAATAACTTCCGCTGTTGCAGTAAAGGTGTAGGTAGGGACAATGATTTCATCACCAGACTGGATACCAATGGCTTCTAACGCTAAATGTAAGCCAGCTGTTGCTGAATTTACCGCGATTGCTTCAACATCAGAACCCAAATAGTGAGCAAAATCTTGTTCAAATCTTTTAGCTTTAGGGCCAGTAGTTATCCAACCTGTTTTGAGTGAATCAATGACTTCATCGATTTCAGATTGTCCAATTTCAGGTAATGCGAAAGGAAGGAATTTATTATTCATAATTTTTTCATCACTTGTAAGAATTTATCAGCCAAAATCGAATAAGTATGGTTTTTTAGTACATAATTTTTACCATTTTTTCCCATTTGACTTCTTTCTTCTGGGGAATATTGGCTCAGTCTTAACAGACCATCGGCAATCGATTGAGGCGATTCTGGGTTTACAGTTAGGCCACAATTAACATCAGTAATGGGATCATTTCCGGCTTCAATAGAACTTATAATAATATTTTCAGCCATCATATAGTCCATTAATTTATTTGGAGAAACACCAAAGCGATAAATTGGTGTTTTATGAGCTCCAATGTAACTGAAGTCAAATAATTTCAGTAAGTTCGGCATTTGTTTTTTTGTTATTGGATCGAAAAAAGTTATATTTTTTAGATTTAGAGATTCTGAATATTTTATAAGATTTTCTTTCTCTAATCCTGAACCAACGAGAACAAAATGAAAAGATTTTTCTCTTAAGATATTAGCTGCATCTATCAGATAGGTTAATGCATTAGGTATTCCATGGGATCCTGCATAACCAACAATAATTTTTCCTTTATTTTTTAATACATTAATTTTGAGCTTAATATCATCTGGTATAGGTTCATGGTTACTGTCTTCCCAATCAGAGTATACAATTCCATTAGGAATTATATGCAATTTATCTATGTTTAATCCATGTTCTGCAACATGTTGATGAACGTTAGGTAACATAGATATAACAGCATCTGAATTTTTATATGCGCTGTTTTCAGCTTGTTGGCATAACATTATAAAAGGATGTTTAGGAGACATTCCCCCTAATTCTATTGGCGATAGAGGCCATAAGTCATGAATTTCATATATTAGTTTTGCTCCAGATTTCTTTGCTATATGTTTTGCAATCCATATATCTAATGGATATGTACTGGAAGCAATGATAACATCAGGTTTGATTTCATTAATATTTTTTTTCCTATTTAGATTTAAAAAAACTTGAAATAAAAAAGAAAAAATATTTATTACACGAGTGATTCCGTTTCCATTGTATACTCTGGTTGGATACCAGATATAATTTATACCATTAATATTTTCTTCTGTAATTTTATTGCCCACATTAGGCTGTCTAGCTCTTACATGGGAAAATGAAGATGCCAATATGGTTGTCCTATGACCATGTTTTAGCCATTCTTGTGCCAAATAATATGGGCGAAACTCCATTCCATACTCTGGACTTCCAGCATAATGGTTAATATATAATATATTCATAGATTATTTTATATCTCGGATCTTTTTAGCTGGATTACCTGCAAAGACAGTTGAATCTGGTACATCTTTTGTTAATACAGCTCCTATGCCGATAAGAGAGCTATTACCAATATTCTTTTTCTGAATAATTGATGCATTTGGGCCAACCCATGCATTATTTCCAATGTGAACTCCTCCACTAATTTCAGCGCATGCAATAATGAAGGCACCTCTTCCTATATGGCAATTATGGGCTATATGGACTAAATTATCGATCTTGGCGTAATCTTCAATTATAGTGTCTGAGAGAGTACCTCTTGATATACATGTATTAGATCCAATCTCTACATTTTCCCCAATAATAACCCCCCCTAAATGTGGGAAACGAATAGGTGTACCCTCTTCTGTTCGTTCAAACCCAAAACCATCGCCTCCAATAGATGAATTCGCTCTTATTCTTGAGTTTGATCCTATAATTGTACCTGAGTGTATTACCACATTATGCTCAATTTGGACATTATCATGAATAATACAACCATCTTCAATTACAACATTGTGTCCTATAGATACAGTCGGAGATATTTGAGATTTAAATGCGAAATGACTAAATCCAATACTATTTTTTAAAAATTCTAAGATTCGGATAAAATCAAATCTTGGATTTTTACTAATTATTAATCCTGTATTTTCGTTTCTAAAAAATTCTATATCAGATTTTTGACAGACTAATGTTACATTAGGATTTAATAATTCGATATCACTTTTTATAAAAGAAAGGCTACCTTCTTTTATCTGGTTAATAGGAGATACATTAGTTATATTAGTATTATTTCCATGATAAGGTAAATTGAGTTTATTACAAATTTCTTCTGTTGAGATATTTTTTATTAATTGATAACACATCTTATCACCTCGAAGCTTTCAGCATATTCTGCTCCTATTTGAACGCCTCTTGTTCTTGCTAAAGAAAATATAAAATCTTCTGACATATAATCTCTATTGCCCTGTGATTTATATTCTCGTAGAGCAGATACTTTCTGATTAATGTGTTTTTTTTCTAATTTTATAAAACAGGTGGTATCAAAAGATAAATTATTCCAAATCAACTCATATCCAAGTATAGTTGTATTTTTGAATGCTCTAAGTCCTTCTTGCGATATGGTCGTATGATCTTGATGTATGTCCTTCAGTGAAGGCATAAGAATAAGATCAAAATTATTGTTTTTTCTGATTTTTATTAAATTTTCTAGGATTTCTTGCCTGGCATAATTCAATTTTCTTACTTGGTAATTAAAAATTATTAAATTCTCATTTTTTATGCCTAATGCTTGAGTTGCTGCTTTAACTTCTGTTTTTAGGATATCTTTTGGCATTCCTTCAGGAACAGATTCTTCTGCGGTTGAAAAAGCAACATAGGTGATATTTGTTCCACTTTCAATTAATTTGGCTATAGTGCCTCCAGCTCCTAATTCACCGTCATCAGTGTGAGGAGCAAGGATAAGTGCATTATGGAATATTCTATTCATAATTGTAGTCCTTGAAATTTTTTTTTGATAATACGCTTTTAGATTTTTTAGAAAGTTGTTTTGCTATTCAAACATCCAAAGGATAAATACTTGATGTAATAAGGATATGGCTAATATTGTAGCCCAGGAGTTCTCACATAATGATTAAAATGTATACTATGGCTATAGTGTCTTTTTGTAGAGATTATTTTTATAGATAAAAATGAAAATAAATATGGGCAAGTAAAGTATCAAATTAAATGGTAAAACTTTAAAATATAGTGCTAAGGTTGTTGAGGATAATAAAAAAATAATGATGTATCTTATATATTTCGGTACTAGCAAAATGCTGCTTAGTGAAGCAGCCAAGAAGACAAATAAAAAAAACTATAGCAAGAAAGTAAAATTCCGACATATTACTGGCTAAAAGATAAAACCCAATGTTCATAATTGCTAAAATAATAAAGAGATATTTTGTATTTTGCAAATATTCTGTATAACCTTTAATTGCTAAATTGCGCCGTAGTGCTATTCCGAAAACCGCAGCCATTGGATCATATAGTATAGAAAAATATTTGATAGTCTTTTCTGAGAATTCATTAGACATGTAAGAACCGTTTGATAATATTTTAAAAACCATATTTTTAAATAAAAATAATGTTAATAAATAATCGACTCCAGATAAGACTTCAGGAAAGTCCCATTTAATCTTGGTTTTTTTTTATCTTAAATACTAATGTGATAAGATTTAAATTAAATATAATAATTAGTATAGTAGTTAATAATTCTCTATATATGATATTTAGGAAAAATTGCGTATTGGTCATGTAACCAATAAAAAATAAAATTGCACATATAATTGAACTACTCATTGAAGATAAATTTTCTTTTAAGATAAAATTATCTATATCCGTTATTTCACCGTAAGTAGTTAATAAAAGGCGAATGGGAAATAACAAAAGACTTATTGATAGAATAAGTAAGTTTATATTTACGTCCAAAGTGATGAAAGCATAAATGAATCCTAATATGACAAAAATAAAAGACCATGATAAATATGAGTATGTATCTTTTCTATTTTTCATTATGGAAATTTTTAAAGGGAAAAGAAGCATTCCATAAAAAAGTTCAGTTAATACTAAATATTGGAATTGTAAATTAATTGATTTTTCAGGCATCCAAAGAGCAAGTGCAGAGCTATATACAGATATACTTATTGCTTTTGCAATAAAAAAACTTCCATAGGTATGTAAGATTTTTTTCACGATAGTAAGTCTTTTCGAATGAAAGACGCTATTTCTTCTTCTAAAAAGGGTATATTTGACAGATGCTTGCTTTCATATTTTTCAGATGCATGTAAGATTTTTATGAAGTCTTCACCTGTTTTATAGAAATCATTAACATATATTTTCCACTCTGTTTGCATTGCATAGTTAGAATTCGATATGATTTTTAGTTTAAAATATAGATATTCCCATAATTTTACAGGTGCACAAAATTTTGTATTTATGGGAGTATTAGAGTAATTTAATAAACCAATATCAGCTACGGAGTAAAAATAGTTAACTTCATTTCTTGATATAACCCCAAAATATGAAACATTTTTTAGGTTATCAAAGTGATTATTTTTATTTTCTTTTATAGGGCCAATTAAAATTAAATGGAAGTTTGATAACTTGGCGAAGCTTTTTGCAATTATATCAATGTCCCTACCTTTTTGTATTGAGCCTGCATATATGACAATTTTTTTACCTTTGTCTTTTAAGTCCTTAATTGTTTTTGATTTATTCTTGCATACATTAGATATTGTCAATGTATTCGAGTCTGGATAATTATAGATGATCTTTGATTTTTCTTTTAAGAATAGTCTATTTTTGTTATTTAAATAGAACCTAAATCTGCTTTCTGATGGAAATATAATTTTATTTGCTTTTTTTTGAGCATAAATATGTGTTACGTAAAAAATAAGGTTTCTTATTTTATTCTTTATTTTATTGTTATCCACTTGATATTCATACATTTCCAGTGAATAAAGAATGATCTTTGCTGCTGGTACTTTTAGATAAATATTGCAGTAAATAAAAGTAATTGGATCATCTACGAAAATATATTTTTTATCTTTCAGATTAGAGTGGGAATGAAAAAATATTATTGAAAATAGTTTTTTTTCTATAATGTTTAATTTTGAATTTGATAGTTTTTCTATTGCTGATATCAGAGATATTAATACAGGATGTTTTTGTGGGTTATTTCTGGTTATAAATGCAGTCATAATTTCCTCAATAAACTTTTAGTAAAATATATAGATAAAGAAAAAGAGCTTAGGAGTATTAAATACAAGTATCCGTAATATACAGAACCTCTAATGCTTAATATAACAAAAATCAACACTCCTATTATTAGTAAAGAATTGTTTATATTTATTTTTTTTAGTGATTTATTGGATAGATAAATGATAATAGTATATATTATAGGTAAAATAACAGTTCCAAACCAACCAAAATTAGCAAAAGAGTCTCCATAAATTGTAGGATGAGCACTTCCTTTCATAATTGCGTTTTGAGAGTCCACTGCGCTATATGTAACTTTATAATATAAATAAATTGGATTTTCTATGTTATTGGTTAAACCAAAATAATATAAAAATTTGTTTATTAGAATAATATATGTTTGTCCTAATAAATAGTCATTATTAATAAAGTAATGGAAGGTTTTTGTATATTGTGAATATAATTCTCTTTCTATTCCTGCATTCCAAACGGTTCTTATTATTTCTATAATATGTTCTGAGTTTAATGTGTTTAGACTTCCTAACCAACGGATAGTCATAGATGAAAGATATAATAATGTTCCTAAAATAAATAAGGAAAGTATTTGCTTAGGTTTAAGTGGTTTTTTGGATTTCCCGACAAATATACATAGCATTAATAGAATAAAAAATAATTTTATTCTTAATATTATTATTATAAATAACAACGTAATAATGGTAGGTAATATCTTTTTTATATGATCTTTGTTAGAAATGGATATAACAAGATAAGCAAGACTAAAACCTATAGATATGTACATTATGTTTCTTGATACGTTACTGTTCTCCAGTTCAACACTTAAGTAATCCCATCTAAGGAAAATATCCGAAATATTATTAACTGAAACTATTAAAGATATAAGCGCAATTAATGACCAAAGGAGAGCTTTTCTATGAGATAAAGTTGCATATTGATTATATGTTATTTTATTAGGGAAATTTACATATTTTTTTTTTCAAAAAACTATATGTAATAAAAAGAAGAATATTACTTATTATAATATAGATATAACAAATTATATTTCTATAAACCTCTTTGAATTGAATGTCCAATATCAAATTTAAGCTAATTATGATATTGATTGATAATAACACTATCCAGAATATACTCAAAATTACGTTATGTTTATCCTTTACTAGAGGTATAATGAGAGTCATTATATTAATAGCAACGAAAATATAAATTAATAGCGTCATATTCATAAGTTCTTTAATATGTGGACTATTTTCTTTGCTGCTTGCCCATCTCCATAAGGATTCGTGCTATTTTTCATATTATTATATATTTTTTTATCTTTAAGTAATAATGTAACGCCCATTATTATTTTATTGGTAGAAGAACCTATTAGTTTGACACTACCTGATTTTATAGCTTCTGGACGTTCTGAATTGTTTCTCATTACTAATACAGGTATATTTAATGATGGGGCTTCTTCTTGAATACCTCCTGAATCTGTTAATATTAGATAAGATTTGCTCATTAAATAAATAAAAGATAAATAATCTAGTGGAGAAATCAAAAAAACATTAATAACATTGGATAGTATGTCTTCTGCGGGCTTTTTTATATTGGGATTTAAATGTACTGGATAAACAAATATAATATCTTTGAATTCATTTGCCAAGTGTTTAATCGCATGACATATATCATTAATTCCTTTTCCAAAATTTTCTCGTCTATGACCTGTTATTAAGATTATTTTTTTAGAAAAGTCTATAAATTGAAACTCGTTCTTAAGTTTATTTTTTATAAAATCATTACTATTTATTTTTTTAATTGTTTCTAATAAAGCATCTATTACTGTATTACCTGTAATATAAATACAATCTTCTGGTATACCTTCATGAATTAGATTATTTTTTGCTTCATTAGTTGGTGTAAAGTGTAGATGGCTAAGAATACTAATAAGTTTTCTATTTCCTTCTTCTGGCCAAGGGGAGTAAATATCATTTGTTCTAAGGCCAGCTTCAATATGTGCTACCTTGATTTTTTTATAATATGCAGCCATACTTGCTACAAAAGATGTTGTTGTATCTCCGTGGACCAATACTAAATCAGGCTTTGTTTTATCAAAAATATATTCTAAGTTGACTAAAATCTCACTTGTTATTGATGTTAGATTTTGATTTTCTTTCATTATATTTAGATCAAAATCGGGCTTTATTCCAAACAGTTCAATGACTTGATCTAGCATTTTTCTGTGTTGGCCTGTTACACATATTATGGAATGTATATTAGGGTCTTTTTCTAGTTCTTTTATTAACGGAGCCATTTTTATAGCTTCAGGTCTTGTACCAAAAACAGATATTATTTTCATGTTTGTTACTTGATCTCAAATAATTTAGTGATTGATCTTTGTTCTTCTATTTTCAAATAAGGATGCATAGGCAAACTAATCACTTCCTGGGCTATTTCATCACCGACAGGCAGAGCAATATGGCTGGCTACTGCGGGTTGTTTATTCAGGGGAATGGGGTAATGAACGGCGGTGGGAATACCTTGTTCTTTTAATCTGCGTTGCAATTCATCGCGGTTTTTAACCCGGAGAGTATATTGCGCATAGGCTGAAAGATTGTGAGGCTCAATATACGGCGTGGTCATGATACCGATGTTGTTTAATGCGTTATTGTAGTTTTCTGCCACCCGCTGACGTAATGTCATTTCTTCATCGAATATCTCCAGTTTGGGCAACAGAATAGCCGCTTGCAGGGTATCTAAACGGCTGTTCACCCCGATTCGGATATGGTGGTATCGTCGGTCTTGTCCGTGTCGGGCAATTTGGCGAATAATTTTCGCCAGTTCTTCATCGTGGGTGAAAATAGCTCCACCGTCACCGTAACACCCTAACGGTTTACTGGGGAAGAAACTGGTGCAGGAAATTGTAGTGAGGTTACAGGAACGCTTGCCTTTATAGGTGGCGCCAAAACTTTGGGCCGCGTCTTCTATCACGGTAAGATTATATTTTTCGGCGATGGCATTGATTTCGTCAAAATCGGCACATTGACCAAATAAGGAAACCGGAATGATGGCTTTGGTTTTTGGGGTAATTGCGGCTTCGAGTTGGGCTGGATCTAAATTATACGTCGTGGGCTTGACGTCAACATAAACCGGAACTCCGCCCAGTAGCGCAACGGTTTCAGCGGTGGCAATGTAGGTAAAGCCCGGGGTAATTACTTCATCGCCCGGTTTGATGCCAATCGCCATTAAAGCAATTTGCAGGGCATCGGTGCCATTGGCGCAGGTAATGCAATATGGCGCCCCGGTATATTCAATGAGCCTGTCTTCTAATTCGGCGACTTCAGGCCCTAAAATATATTTTCCATGCGCTAATACTTTCTGGATATTCGCGTCAATTTTATCTTTAATTTTAAGCTGCTGTGCTGCCAGATCGGTAAATTGCATGCCTTGGTCCTTGATTATTTAATGCGCACGACAATGTTGTTATTGAGCTGATAAATATGATGGGTGTGCGGGCAGGTAGCTGTCGCTTGGCCGTGTAGAGGTAAATCTAACTGTTCGCCAAATTCACTCATCCAGCCAATTTGTTTGGCCGGCACCCCCACCATCAGGGCATAATCAGGAACATCTTTATTCACTACCGCGCCGGCGCCAATAAAAGCATAGGCGCCAATGGTGGCGCCACAAACAATGGTACAGTTGGCGCCTAAGGTGGCGCCTTTTTTTACTCGCGTATTTTTATATTCACTTTTTCTTTCAATGAATGAGCGGGGATTATAGACATTGGTGAACACCATGCTGGGACCACAAAATACCCCGTCTTCCAGATGAACATTGTCATAAACCGAGACATTATTTTGTATTTTGCAGTGATTGCCGATAGTGACTTGATTGCCAATAAAGACATTTTGTCCTAAGGAGCAACCCTCGCCAATTTGGGCGCCAGAACAAACATGGGTGAAATGCCAGATACGGCTGTTTTTTCCGATTTGTGCCCCTGCATCCACAATAGCGCTGGGATGTATCATTACGTGTTCCGCTGACATGAGACCGGTTCCACAGGTTAATAGGTTAAAGGCAAAGAAATGGTTTTATTATCTCTGGCGGATAAATAGGCGGCGATAAGCAGTTCTAATGATTTTAGTCCTTCCCGGCCATCGGTTATCGGTTTGGCTTCGCCTTTCATCACATCAATGACATTTTTATAATAAAGCGGATGACCAAATCCGTACACCGAAGTGGTTTCGTAATTGGCGGCTTTGACTTGCTGGTCATACTCTTTTTCGTCAGCGAAATGCCATTCCTGAATTTCATTGACAGCTAAACCCCCCACTCTGACCGTGCCTTTTTCGCCTAAAATGGTGATGGAGCCTTCAAGATTTTGAGGATACGTGCACATGGTGACGGCCATCGATCCTAGTGTGCCATCCCGCCAGCGGATATTGAGTACCCCGGTATCTTCCGTTTCGATATCTAAGTGGGTCGAGGTCATGGCCTGAACATCTTTGACCGGGCCGATTAGCCATTCAATTAAATCCACATAGTGGCTTGCCTGATTCATAAAGGCGCCGCCATCAAATTCCCAGGTGCCGCGCCAGGCGGCCTGATCATAATAGGCCTGAGGACGGGTCCAGAAAACGTTGAGGTGGACCAGGTGGATTTTGCCAAACCGTTTTTCACTGACCGCCCGTTTCAGTAATTGCAGGGTGGCGTTTAAGCGGTTTTGTTTGACGACGAAGAGGTGTTTTCCGGCTTTATCCGCCGCTTTAACCATGTTTTCTCCCTCAGCCAGCCGGGTGGCCATCGGCTTTTCGGTGACGACATGAAAACCTTTATCAAAGCAGGCCATCGCCTGTTCTGGATGCAGGCCGGAGGGGGTGGTCAGGATAATGATATCGGCGGTGATGTTATCCAGCATCGTCTTTAAGTCGCTAAAACCCGGTACGCCGGTTTTTTCTACCGCCGTGTTTAATGCATTTTGATCGTTATCACAGACGGCCACTAATTCGGCCGTTTCTTGATGTATTTCCAGAGAATTGAAATGATTTTTAGCGATCCGCCCACAGCCGACTAAAGCAAATCTTATCTTTCTGTCGTTGATAATACTCAGCATGTCTTGTCCTAAGTTAAGCTTTGATAATGTTTATGTGGTGGGGGGCATATTTGCCACGGGTATCGACGACTAATTTGGCGTTATTGATAATTAACTCATAATCAAATTTATCGTGATCGGTGGCTAAAATAACGCAGTCGAAATCTTTGAGACTATTTTCAGTGAGAGGGTGGCTGATTAAATTAAAATGATGCTCCCGCATTTTCGGGAAGACCGGGACATGCGGATCCGCATATTCAATATTGGCTCCTAATCCTCTTAATTTTTCCATAATATGCACGGAGGGACTTTCTCGCATATCATCCACATTCTTTTTATAGGCGATGCCGAGAATTAATATGCGGCTGCCATTAATGGATTTATTAGCCTTGTTAAGGGCTAATACGGTTTTATTGACCACATAATCCGGCATGGAGGAATTCACTTCACCGGAGAGTTCAATAAAACGGGTATTGATACCATATTCTCGGGCTTTCCAGGTTAAATAGAAAGGATCAATCGGAATACAGTGGCCGCCTAATCCGGGGCCGGGATAATAGGGAACGAAGCCGAAGGGTTTGGTCGCCGCGGCTTTAATCACTTCGTGGATATCAATGCCCATTTTATCGGCAACCAGTTTCATTTCGTTGACTAAGCCGATATTAACCGCCCGGTGGATATTCTCCAGCAGTTTTGTCATCTCCGCGGCTTTGGTTGAGCTGACGGGAACAACCTGGTCAATGGCGGGTTGATAAACGGCAATACCGGCTTTTAAGCAGTTTTCAGTATGACCGCCTATGACTTTAGGGATGGTACGGGTTTCGAAATCGGGATTACCGGGATCTTCCCGTTCGGGTGAATAGACCAGAAAGATATCCTCACCGACGGTTAATCCGCTCTCTTCAACCCGGGGGAGTAACTCTTCTTCCGTGGTGCCCGGATAGGTGGTGCTTTCTAAGGAGAGGACTTGCCCGGCTCTTAAATACGGTTTTACCCTGTCGGTGGTGTTAATGACGAAACTGATATCGGGTTCACGGTATTTATTTAACGGCGTTGGGACGCAAAGGATAATGGCATCGCATTGAGCGATTTTGGTGAAATCCGTGGTGGCTTCAAAACCGGTCTTTATCGCGTGACTGATTTTGGCCGCGGGAATATGTTCAATGTAACTTTGGCCGTGATTTAATTTATCTGTTTTTTCTTTATCAATATCGAAACCAATGACGTTAAAACCGATATCGTTATATCTGAGCATTAACGGTAAGCCAACATAACCCAGGCCAACAATGGCAATGGTGGCGGTTTTATTATCAAATTTCTCGGTGAGAATGTTGAGTGAGGACATATTTTGCCTTTATAAGGTTCCGATTTGATTAAATAAAAAATTTATAAAAATAAATAACATTCAGTATCTAATGGAATGTCGTTTATTTTCATGAATTTACTTGATAGCAGGAACTTTAATAACGTGCTTAAGAAAGTTTTGTTAGCATGGGTTACTAAAGGTAGAAGTAATAGGTAGTATAACGATAAAGCTACCGCACTAGGTTTTTGGCTCCCAGAGTGCCTGTGATATTCGGAAATCTTATCTATTGCACTGATTTCTCAATACTTTTGTCTGTCTTAACAAAAAGTAATGGGGGATAAGATTTTTTAACTAGTTGGGACGAGATTAGACTGTAAACTTATCTGGGTCAAGTTTAACAAACCACTTGTTTAACTAATTGGTAGAATACAGTTAGCTGAAATTTGTATTACTGCTCATGGAGTGGCAGGTAGACCTTACCAACAACGTACTATGATGCCTTATTTTTCAACATGTTTGTTGCTATTCCATTCGTCTCGGGATGTGGCCATATTTCCGTGATATCCATTCGGTAGTAAAGCTTAATTGTGACATTATGTTTATTTAGCATTGTGATTGGTGGGATAACGATGTTCCTGATTCTGAAATCCGTAATCTTTGAAGGTGTAGAAACTCAATAGTGATTGTTATCTAAAAGGCTAGAGAAGAGAGGGGAGTGGTTGGTGTAGATTAGGGAATGCTTGATATTGATAGGTAATTTTTTTATAGGTAATTAGAATTTTAGTGGTTTTCTTTAACTATAACATTAAAGCGAGCCTAAACTTGATACGAATAGAATCGCATTCATTTAAGAGTCAAAATCAATTTTTTGATGTTAAGTGGATTTACAGCAGTCAGGAATGATCCGGCAGAGACTCCTACACATAGGAGCACTAGTTTTATAGAGATAGGCTCATCTACCAGCAAACAAGCAAAGATGACTGCCCAGATGGCGTAAGTGATGTTTAAACTCATCGCACGGATGGGTTGCAGCATGCAGATTGCTTTGTAGTAGAAGAGGTACGATAGTGTGGCTACCAAAGAAGTGAAAAATAATAAGGAGTATAATCCTGTATTTGAGAATATATTTACAATACCAGGAAAAGAGTGAATGAATAATATGATAATAACTAAATAGCCCACTGAGGATGATAATTGCCTGATGAAATAAGCAATATCAGCAGGTATATCTTTGTTCATGCCATAAGAGCTGATAACAACTTCGGAACTCCAGCCTAGTGCACATATAAAAGCGAAAAGGAAGCCGATCCAGCCAGATATTGTTTGAGTTGATGCTGAGTAACCTAATATCATGGTACATATAACAGCTAGTATTAATCCCAATATACCGATAAGGTGAATGCGATCTTTAAGTAGGAAGAAAGAAGTTAGTGCGCCAATAGCAGGGTAAGTTGCCGAGATAGTTGCTGTGTAGCTAATACCAATGTATTGAATCGCTAAAATATAACAAGACATACCAATTGGACCGCCAAATATAGCCGCCAGTATAATTATTCCATTTTTCTTGTTCTTGGGGATAAGGCGTATCTCTCGGTATTTTCCTTTAGCTATAAGATATATAAACATATATACGCATGAGATTAGATCATTTAGGAAAGCGAGTACGATAGGAATGAAGAAACAATAGGAAAGTGCGGTGTTTTTTAGTAATAATGCGAAAAGTACGCCACTTAGCCCCCAAAAAACACCCGAGGAGAGTCCATAAGCATTGGCTGTTATTTTACTATTAGTGAATATGGCCATTTGGGTATTTTTTTCATAAATTTATAGACTCATGCTAAGAGGCTAGCACCATAATTACCAGATGTTTAACCATTTTCCTTTATTGAGGGAGGATTTGAAGGAAGTATAATGCATATGATATATCTAATAATGAGTTTTTTGTTGGCTTGTTATTTTTGTTTTCTGAATTATGTGATTTTTAATTGCTCGTGTGTTAAAGGTTTCGTAGGATTATTGTTTATCCAGAAGGTTAATGTCGGTAATGTGGCTTTTAGCCAGCTTCATGGCATGAGTGTATTTATGGATTTTATTTTAGAAGATCGTAAATGTAATCTTTAGGATGAAAATCAATAGGCGCATTGATGAGGATCTTCCTAATATTTTTAAAATCGTAATTTTCACAAGATGTTTTTAAGTTATTTAATAACGGATTTAATTTATCCCAAGTCAGAAAAATTTCATTGGCTGTCATTATTCTTGGGTGATTGGTGCCAGAAACGTTATCTCCAATTAATAGCTCTTCATAAAGTTTTTCTCCGGGCCTTAATCCGGTAATTTTGATTTCGATATCGCCATGAGGGTTGGTTTCATCTTTCACTGTTAATCCAGAAAGGTGGATCATTTTTCGGGCGAGATCATAAATTTTTACTGACTCTCCCATATCCAGAACAAAAACATCGCCATTATTGCCCAGTGCTCCTGCCTGGATGACTAATTGGGCGGCTTCCGGGATTGTCATGAAGTAACGGGTAATGTCTTTGTGGGTGAGGGTTATCGGTCCACCACTTTTTATCTGTTTTTCGAACAGGGGGACAACGGAACCGGATGAACCAAGGACGTTGCCAAAGCGAACCATTGAGAATTTTGTATGGCTGTGCTCTTTGGCAAAAGCTTGTAGTATAAGTTCGGCAAATCTTTTTGTTGCGCCCATTGTATTTGTCGGGCGGACGGCTTTGTCAGTAGAGATTAATACGAATTTGTCAACTTTTTGGTTAACTGCGGCTTTAGCCAGTGAAAGTGTGCCAAAAATATTGTTATTAATGCCCTCTATGGTATTCATTTCTACCAGTGGAACGTGTTTATATGCCGCAGCGTGGTATATGGTGTTAATGTTAAATTTATTGATTATTCTGGTCATTTTATCTGAATCTTTTATATCACCTAAAATTGCAGTAATCGTTATATTCAGATCTCTATCTGAGTTTATCTTTTGTAATTCTTTTTCTATTGAGTAAAGGCAGTATTCGGTTAATTCAAATAAGACCAGTTGTGAAGGAGATTGAGTGATGATTTGCCGGCATAACTCTGATCCGATTGAACCTCCGGCGCCAGTAATAAGCACATTTTTGTTTTTAATGTTTTTACTGAGTAAACTTTGTAGTGGGTTAACTTGTTCTCTTCCTAGCAGATCGTTAATGGAAACACGTTTCAGTGAGTTTATTTGCGCTTTTCCTTCAACCAGATCATTGAAGCTTGGTATGGTGAGGATTTCACAATGCTCTTTTTGGAGTCTTTCAAGTATTTTTTTTTCTATTAGATATTGATGCACTGGGTATGGCTAATAATATTTTCTTTATATGATATTTTTCTACTAAGAGCGTTATCTTCTCTGGAGAAAAGACACAAATCCCATGAATAGATAAATTGTGTAATTTAATATTATCGTCAACAAAGGCAATCGGGTTGAATTCTCTATGTTCTCTTAATATGGGTAAGAGTTGCCGGCCAGATTCTCCTGCTCCGTATATGATAACAGGCGCGCCTTTATATTTTATTAAATTACGTAGCGTTCGATAGACAAATCTTGTGCCGCAGAGTGAAATAACCAGAAAAGAAAAATAGATAATTGGTACAGTTCTGGGTAAAAATGCTTGTTGATATAAGGAAATTGCGGTCAATAATAGAGTAGATAGAAATGAACCAACAATGGCCCATTTCAATATACTCATGTTGACATATTTTAATATGGATCTATAGAAGCCAATTCTTAAGAAAATAAATAGCGTTAAAGGTATGGTGAATATAATCGTTAACCAATGTTGTAAGCTATAGATGGGGACTTCTCTGTCAAGGCGTAGCCACATGCTTAGCCAGTATGAAATAGTGATAATAAATATATCTACAATCAGAAGAACGAGGGTCTTGATTAATCTATCTTGATTGAAAAACATTCTCTTGTTCATAATGGTTAATTACCTAAACACTACTTTGTAAATTGTTTTAAAAATGATCTTTAGGTCATAGAAAAATGACTTTTTATCAATATATTCTAAGTAGTACTTGGCTTTTATTGGCATAATAATATCGATATAAGCTTGATGAGGATCTTTATATTGGCTTAGTATCTGGTTTTCATCGATCATTTCTATGGAAGCTAAATCTGTTATGCCGGGTTTTACCGATAATATTTTGTTTCTGACGTCATCTGTATATTTGTCCATAAATTGTGGCACTTCGGGTCTTGGCCCGACTAAGCTCATTTTTCCTCGAACAACATCAATCAGTTGGGCTAATTCATCAATTTTATATTTGCGTATAAATTTTCCTGAGTGGGTAATACGCAGATCGTGACCGATAGTGAGTTGTCCTTTTTGCTCTGATCCCGTCGTCATGCTCCTAAATTTGTGAATATAAAAATCTTGGTTATATTGGCCCACTCGTTTTTGTCGGAAAAAAATGGGTCCTTTTGAATCCATTTTTATCCAGATAGCAATAACTGTCAAAATAGGGAGTAATATGATGAGTCCAATGAGAGAAGCAATAAAATCAAAAAGCCTTTTTATAGCTAAATAATATGTCATCATTTATGCCAAGATCTCTTTAATTGTTTTGATAACGTAGATTTGGTCTTCTTTTGTCATTTTTGTATATAAAGGAATAGATACAATTCTTTTAAAATTTTCTTCTGCGATTGGGAAGTTGTTTTCATTAATAGAATAGGTGTTTTTCCAGATAGGTTGTTTATGCAGTGGTATAAAATGGACAGAGCAGCCGATATTTTTTTCCGCCATTTTTATGATAAAGTCATCTCTGGATATTTTTACTTCATCATTTAATCTAATGGTATATAGATGCCAGGCGTGTTGGCTATTCGGTTCTTTAGGTTTAGTGGGTAATATAATCGGTAGATCTTTTAATTCATCATCATAGAATTTGGCCATTTCTTCTCTTTTCTGGTGGAAAGTGTCTATTTTCTGTAATTGATGGATGCCGATGGATGCACAAATGTCTGGCATATTATATTTATAGCCTGGCTCAATCACTTCATAATACCAGGCAGGTATTTTGGATTGATATCTATCAAAGGCGTCTTTGCTAATGCCGTGGAGACGCATTATTTTTGCTCTTTTTATGATATCTGGATCTCTGGAGACTAGCATGCCGCCTTCCGCTGTCGTCATGGTTTTATTCGCGTAGAAGCTGAATACGGTGGCATCGGTGTCTAGCGTGCCAATTTTCTTTCCTTTATATAAAGTCGGAAATGAGTGGGCGGCATCTTCAACTATTCGTAGATTAAATTCTTTTGCTATGGCAATGATGGCATCCATATCGCAGGACAGACCCGCAAAGTGCACCGGCATAATCGCTTTAGTTTTGGCGGTTATGGCTTTTCTTATGGCTGTTGGATCAATATTCAGGCTGTCAGGTAAAGAGTCGACAAAAATAGGGTGAGCCCCCAGATAACGGACAACTTCTGCGGTTGCCGTAAAGGTGTAGGTCGGAACAATGACTTCATCACCCGGCTGAATACCAATGGCTTCCAACGCTAAATGCAATCCCGCTGTTGCTGAATTTACTGCAATGGCTTCAACATCAGAATCTAAATATTGGGCAAAATCTTGTTCAAATCTTTTGGTTTTAGGTCCGGTGGTTATCCAACCTGTTTTAAGTGAGTCAATAACTTCATCAATTTCAGATTGTCCAATTTCAGGTAATGCAAAAGGAAGGAATTTATTATTCATGATTAATGGTAGCCTTTATGAAATTGTCTGCTAATACGGAATAAGCGTGATTTTCTAAAGCGTAAATTTTACCTTGTTGCCCCATTTGGTTTAATTCGTCAGTTGATAACTCACTGAGTTTTAATAAGGCTTGAGCAATGTCTTCTGGCTTGCTTGATTTAACGGTGATACCGCAATTCACTTCGGAAACAGGGTCATTACCGGCATCAATCGCACATAAAATGGGTTTGCCAGCCATCATATAATCGATAAGTTTATTAGGGCTGATGCCAAATCTGAATAATGATTGTTTTTGTAATCCTATATAGGCAATGTCAATTTTATTGAGTAGTATTGGGATTTGAGTTTTTGGGATCGGATCAAAGAATATAACGTTATTTATTCCCAGTAATTGAGATTCCTTTATTAATTTATCCTTTTCAAGGCCAGTGCCGACTAATAAGAAAGTTATCGGTTTGTCATGAAGAAGCGAAGCCGTTTTTAGTAGCTTTTCTAGCGCATTTGGGCGGCCGTGAGCTCCGCTATAGCATACAATTTTATGTCCTTTATTTTTTTCGGTTATAATAAGTTCTTCTAGTAAACTGTTTAATGGCGTAAGCTGATTTGTCCAATCCTCTACAACCACGCCATTAGGGATAATATGTAATTTTCTGAGGTCTAATCCATGTGCTTTCGTATGTTCTTGTACATTTGGAAGCATGGAAATAACCACATCAGCATGTTTATAAGCTGCGTTTTCAGCGAATTGACATAATTGAATAAAGGGATGTTTCGGTGACATGCCACCTAATTCTATGGGGGAAAGCGGCCATAAATCATGTAGTTCAAAGACCAGTTTGGCATTAGCTTTTTGAGCAATACGTTTTGCCACCCAGATATCCATCGGATATGTACTTGAAGCAATGACAACATCAGGTCGATATTTTTTAACTAGATTGTGACTATCAAACCAAATTTGTCGCAAGAAAGAGAAAATATTTTTGACTCTGGATAATCCATTTCCGCTATAGTTCGGGGTTGGGTACCAGATATATTCTAATCCGTTAATATTTTCGGTGGTTTTTTTATTATCTATCAGCTTGGGTTGTTTTGTTCGAACATGAGAATAAGAGGCTGTGAGTAGGGTAATATTATGTCCCGATTTAATCCACTCTTGCCCTAAATGATATGGGCGAAATTCCATACCCAGGTCCGGCGAACCCGCATAATGGTTTATATAGACGATATTCATAGTAATTTTTCTAATTCGTCAGCAATTTTTGTCGCGGCGATACCGCCGCCATACATGGATTGAATAGAGTCCATATTAGTCCCTATCATGTTATGAACGGCTTGGGTTATTTTTTTTATTTTCAGCTTCTGAGAGTTTATTTACGCCGGTTTCAATGAGTTCTACCCATTCAGTTTGATCTCTCACGGTTACACAAGGTTTACGGAAGAAAAAAGCCTCTTTTTGTAGTCCGCCACTATCGGTAATAATCAGAGTAGTGTTTTTGAGTAGCCAGATCATCTCTAAATATCCCACTGGCTCAATTAAATGGACATCTAAATTTAAGTCGTATTGCGCTAACATTTTTTTAGTTCTTGGGTGAATTGGCATGATAACAGTAGCAATTCTTTTATGTATATCATTTAAGGCGTTTACAATTGCAGTTAAACGTGCTTGGTTATCGGTATTTTCAGCACGATGGAGTGTGGTTAATATGAAGTTTTGTATGGAATCCAGCCCATCGGGTTTTTTGGCCATTTGGCTAAAATATAAAGCCGCATCTTCCATGACATCACCGACTTTTCTGATATGAACGGGCTTTGAGCCGAAGCCTTCTGCTTGTAGGTTATTGACGGCAATGTCTGTTGGACAGAATAGAATTGAACTCACATTATCGGTTAATATTCTGTTTATCTCTTCGGGCATCTGCATATTAAAACTGCGTAGGCCGGCTTCAACATGGATAATGGGAATATGTAATTTAGACGCGGCTAGTGCGCCAGCTAAAGTCGAGTTTGTATCACCATATACCATGACGGCATCCGGTTTTTCTGTGATAAGTACTTTTTCAACTTCGATTAGCATCTTTCCGGTCATTTCGCCGTGCGAGCCGCCATGAATATTGAGGGTGTAATCGGGTTTGGGGATGGCTAATTCATTAAAAAATATATCAGACATATTGGTATCAAAATGTTGACCTGTATGAATGATAATTTCTTTAAATTTATTATGATTTTTTAAAGCGCGAGATACTGGGCTTGCTTTAATGAATTGCGGTCTGGCGCCTAATACGGTAATAATTTTTTTCATATCGATTAACGTCCAATGTGTTGGTAAAATTTGTTAAGTTTATTTTGTTCAATATCCCAATTGTATTTTTCATTGACTGCTATAAGCCCATTGCGACCCATCTCTTCCGCTATATCAGGGTTATTTGACAAGTAATCTATCGCATTAGCGATTTCTTTAGGATTTAATGGGTCGATACAAATGCCGCAATGGTTTTTTACAACAATATCTTTCCATAATGTGAAATTTGAAGCGATAACCGGGATACCCGCACTCATATATTCGAATATTTTATTGGGTTGGGCATCAATATGATTGGGGAGTGGGTGATATAGAACGATACCCGCAATAGATTTAGATAAAAGTTTTTTGGTTTCTATGCGATTTAAAAATCCCAGCTCATCTATTTTGTGCCAATTTTTCATACTTTTTATTTTATTTTCTAAATTTTTGTCAGAAAAATTGCCCGCTAATTTCATTGTCGTATTTGTTGTAAGGTAAGAGAGGGATTCAACCATCTCGGCTATACCTCTAATGTCAGAAATGCCGCCGACATAGCAGACTTGTTTTTCTTTTTCATGCCAGTTGGCGTTTTTATTATATAACTCGCCTAATATGGGATAATTATTTATGTCTATGGTGTTGTTATTGAGTTTTAAGAATTTATCTCTTATTGATGGAGTAGCTGTAATAATTCCATCAAATTTAGGCGTAGCATATTTCTCGTAGAGGGAGAATAATTTAGAGATAATAACCCGGGTAAATTTATTTAAATAAGGTTTGCTAAAAATTTGTTTAGGGACATCTTCATGGGCATCAAAAATGACTGTTTTACCTTTCTTTTTCAATTTTAATCCGATAGGGATGAGTTCTGGATCATGGAAATGATATAAGTCAGCGTCTAATTCTAATGCTTTTTTATAAACTTTATTGGTTGTTTTAAAGATCCTATTTAATCGACCGGGTAATATACCGACATCAATGATAGCAATGTTATTCTTGACTTCATTACCTTTACCATCTGCAACAATAAGGGAGACCTCATGTTCTTTTTGTAAGGCAGAACACTCTTTTAAGAAAATACGGATGTCGAAACGCGAATGCACAGAGGTCATATGTGTAATTTTCATAAGGATATTTTGTTAGTTTTCGTCGGGAATAAAAATAATAATATGCTTAATGCCAGCAGACCATATGTCAGTAGCAGTGCTGTAATCGCTGAGTTGGATATTGTGTAGACAAAGGGTAAATAGAGTGTTGTTGAAAATTCAAATGGAACTTTTTTTTGAGCTCAGGTTCATGGCAAAGAGCAACATATTAAATATAAAAAAGTTTATGATTAAACCCAGTGTGCCGTATCTGGCGATGCCGTCTCCAATAAAGCCGGTATTCGCCGATCCTGATGTGCCATAATAGATCTGAGAAACTATTTGAGGTGCTTCTGTCGTAAATTCACTATTAGTGTTGTAAATATAGTCATAAAAGTAATAGGTGTTTAATGTGGGTGTGAAGAATACTCTGCGTAGCCAATGTATCAGTGGATCATAGAAATCGAAAACAAAATATAGTATCCCGGCGGTCAGGAATAAATAGAGAATGATATTTATCACTGAATTGCTTATCGATCTTGTTCCTTTTATATAGAAGAATAGGATCATAACGGCGAGATTCATGAATGCTATGCTTTTTAATCCTGAAGAGCTGTAGATTAAATAGGAAATCATAATACTTATTGTAATGAGGATATATCTAATAGGGCCTTTTATATAGAGTGACGCTAATAGTAGCAATGGTGAAATAACATATCCCCCATTGGTGATGATGTACATAGTGAGTAGCGGTGTGCTGTCTTTAAAGTGCTGTCTCACGGAATAAACTTTAAATATATTAGGGGGTATTAAACTTAATCCAGGATTACTAATGACGAATAAGAGTACAATAATACCACATCCTATTATCAGTATTTTATATAAATCCCACGGAATTTTTAGTTTTGGCATCGTTATTCTATCTATTATTCGAAAAAATAATATTGATGAGAAAAATAATATGTTTATTGTGCATACGAAAATGATTGAATTGATAGAGGCCGAATTAATGAGTGGGAATATAATTGATATGGGTATAATGTAAGTGATATAGATTAACCATAAAAAAACCATCACTGGATTTTTTTTTGTTGTTGAGTAAAATGAGTGGTAAGAATGATATCCAGCAGAAAAAAATACTTAAGTAACCTTGTGGGGTAATATTATAGCCTCTTATCTCATGAAAGGTTTCTAATATAAGCACTGAGTTCAGGTAGATAATAACCTGATAGATAAATATTTTCAGGATTATTTTAATATTATTTTGCATTTTTTCTGATCAAGAAGTAAATGAGTGATAATACTAAGATAGACAGGAGATACATAGTGATAAATTGATAGTATGCCCAACTAATAGGGCCATGTTTTATGTAATAATATCCGCTATTAGCAGCGGATTTATTCCAGTTATTATATAAGTCTATTATTTCTTTATTTTTAAAATTTTGATTTCTATCTATCAGATCTTTTAAAAGAAGGGTATGTATTTTATGATATTTAATATTACAGGGATTGCCAATTAAATCATAGCTGGACCATTCGTTTTTTATGTCGAATTTAAATATATTATGGCTGATCGATTTATATAAATTATCGGATAATCTTTTGCTTTCATCTATGTTTAGATAATTTTCAAAGGATTCGATACCATAAGTAGAGTAGATCATACCATTTAATACAAAAGCCAATTGGTCTGAATGGACTTGAGGATCAACATATTCTTCAATCCAGAGCATATTATCTAATGTTGTTAAACTTCCGCCTTTATGAATAGGTGCTAGTGATGATTGATAGAGTAATTTTGAAGTTAACAGATATTTATTATCGCCAAAATGGTCATAAGCTCTTAATAGGAGAATAATGGCATAAGCATCGGTTAATCCAGACCACCAAGGAGCAAAGAGTTTATTGTTTTTATAGCCTTTATATGACCAATCGAAATCATATAAGTAATGATTTTCACCATGAAATAATTTTATATTATTTAATAACCAGTCGGCTGAGAACTTAAAATTAGCTATTAGTTCTTTTTGATTGAATTCAGGTGGGGGTACATTCCAGCCGGGTAAGGATGAATCGGTTCGCCATAATATATTAACATTATCTTTATTTAAACCTAAAGAAGAGTATATCAGGCCATAGTGAACAACATAAAATGGGGATAGGAATGGCTTAGGAATATGAGGTGAATGGGATAATGGAAAACCATTGCTATTAAATTCGCGTTGAGAGAATTTCCCTTTCATGACCAGACTTCTTATATTCCCGTTGAATTCATCTAATTCATAAGCATATTTATTGAATGTATAGCTGACAATCATCACGATAATGATATAGGGAATTATTTTTATTATATTTTTGCTTGTCTTCATTTTAACCTTCTTTACGCATGAAAGATAATTTTAAAATATAAGCCGTACTCGTCATATAAAGAATAAAACTTGTGAGTGAAAATAATAACAGGGTAAGATAAATATCGCCTAATAGATATCCAGTAAGGAGGGCGATTAATCTTAATATAATCGATATTGTTTGAATAAATAAATTGCTTTTCTGATGTTCATAAATGGATAAATATATCGATAACGATGAATATATTATT
This sequence comes from Photorhabdus hindustanensis, assembly GCF_002968995.1. Taxonomy (NCBI): domain Bacteria; kingdom Pseudomonadati; phylum Pseudomonadota; class Gammaproteobacteria; order Enterobacterales; family Morganellaceae; genus Photorhabdus; species Photorhabdus hindustanensis. Next base: position 29,081 of record NZ_PUWT01000005.1, on the reverse strand, counting down.
TGTCCGCATAAGTGCGGTATTAAACATAATAGATATTTTCCTGATTCAAGCCATTCCTCACCGAAAATGAAGGTTATAATGGGTATGCCCGCGAAGTATGTCACTATAGCAAATAAAATAGCAATGAGCGTTAGGCAATAAAATGTTTTTTTTTATCTTTAAAAAAGGTGATGTAATTGTGTCTTTTAAATATCCTTGTAATATAGACGAAACAGTTTGGGTTAATAGTGTAATTGGGGCTCCTGATATTCTGGATGCAATTAAATAAAACCCTGCGGATTTTAGCCCATAGGTGGACATGATAAATAATTGAGGTAGTTCATTACTCAATGTGTTAATGAGAGCCGCAGGAAAATCATAAGCTGGAAATTTATAATATTTGTTAGCAAGCAGTTTTACTTTTTTAAATTCATGTTTGTTGATAATTAAACGATATTTGGATCTTTTACTTAAAAATAGGACACCTAATGATTGGCCTAATATTTGGCCTAATATGAGACTGCTTGCACCTAAATGAGTAATACCACCAATGATTTGAGTGCTAATCATGGCAACTGTTTGCGTTATTTTAGTGATAGAGAGAGCATGGTATTGCTTGTCTCTTATACTATTAAAACTTACAGCACGATAAAACCCATAGGTAATAATACCTAAAGGGATATAGTATATATAATTTCCTATAATTATCTTTTCTGGGATATTAGATATTGCAATAACAGTGATAACTATCAAGCTAATGGTTATGGGAATAATGCAAGATAATGTGATTAGTGAATTAATTTCACGTTTTTTTCCTGATGCACTGATTGAAAATTCATAACGAAGACAAGCACCGACGGCAAAAACACTTAAAAGCGATGAAAATGAAGCATAAATACCTAATTCTTCAGGTGAAAATAGTCTGGTTAATACTGGCGTTGATAGCAGTAATAATATCTGGCTGAATAATGATGAGAGTAATAAGCCAGATATATTTCGCAATAATTTATAATTCATAGATTTTAAATTGAACTGGCAATTTTATTAATTAAATCTATGGATAAATAAGGATGCATAGGCAAACTAATGACTTCTTGTGCAATTTCATCTCCAACAGGCAGAGCGATATGGCTGGCCACTGCGGGTTGTTTATTCAGGGGAATGGGGTAATGCACGGCGGTTGGAATGCCTTGTTCTTTTAATTTGCGTTGTAATTCATCGCGGTTTTTAACCCGGATAGTATATTGCGCATAGGCCGAGAGATTGTGAGGTTCAATATATGGCGTGGTCATGATGCCGATATTGTTCAACGCCTGATGATAGTTTTCTGCCACATGCTGACGTAATGTCATTTCTTCATCAAATATCTCCAATTTGGGTAACAGAATAGCCGCTTGCAGGGTATCTAAACGGCTGTTCACCCCGATTCGGATATGGTGGTATCGTCGGTCTTGTCCGTGTCGGGCAATTTGGCGAATAATTTTTGCCAGTTCTTCATCGTGGGTGAAAATAGCTCCACCGTCACCGTAACACCCTAACGGTTTACTGGGGAAGAAACTGGTACAGGAAATTGTGGTCAGGTTACAGGAACGTTTGCCTTTATAAGTGGCGCCGAAACTCTGGGCTGCGTCTTCTATCACGATAAGATTATATTTTTCGGCGATGGCATTGATTTCGTCAAAATCGGCACATTGACCAAATAAGGAAACTGGAATGATGGCTCTGGTTTTCGGGGTAATCGCCGCTTCAAGTAGCGCCGGATCTAAATTATACGTCGTGGGTTTGACATCAACATAAACCGGGATACCGCCCAGTAGCGCAACGGTTTCAGCGGTGGCAATGTAGGTAAAGCCCGGGGTAATCACTTCGTCGCCGGGTTTGATGCCAATCGCCATTAAAGCAATTTGCAGGGCATCGGTGCCATTGGCGCAGGTAATGCAATATGGTGCCCCCGTATATTCAATGAGCCTGTCTTCTAATTCGGCGACTTCGGGCCCTAAAATATATTTTCCATGTGCTAATACTTTCTGGATATTCGCGTCAATTTTATCTTTAATTTTAAGCTGCTGTGCTGCCAGATCGGTAAATTGCATGCCTTGGTCCTTGATTATTTAATGCGCACGACAATGTTGTTATTGAGCTGATAAATATGATGGGTGTGAGGGCAGGTGGCGGTGGCTTGGCCGTGTAGCGGTAAATCTAATTGTTCGCCAAATTCACTCATCCAGCCAATTTGTTTGGCTGGCACCCCCACCATCAGGGCGTAATCGGGAACATCTTTATTCACTACTGCGCCGGCGCCAATAAAAGCATAGGCGCCAATGGTGGCGCCACAAACAATGGTACAGTTGGCGCCTAAGGTGGCGCCTTTTTTTACTCGCGTATCTTTATATTCACTCTTTCTTTCAATCAATGAACGCGGATTATAAACATTGGTGAACACCATGCTGGGACCACAAAATACCCCGTCTTCCAGATGAACATTGTCATAAACCGAGACGTTATTTTGTATTTTGCAGTGATTGCCGATGGTGACTTGATTGCCAATAAAGACATTTTGTCCTAAAGAACAGCCTTCGCCAATTTGAGCGCCAGAGCAGACATGGGTGAAATGCCAGATACGGCTGTTTTTTCCGATTTGTGCCCCTTCATCAACGATGGCACTGGGATGTATCATCACGTGTTCTGCTGACATGAGACCTTTTCCACAGATTTAATAGGTTAAAGGTAAAGAAACGGTTTTATTATCTCTGGCGGATAAATAGGCGGCGATAAGCAGTTCTAAAGATTTTAAGCCTTCCCGGCCGTCGGTTATCGGTTTGGCTTCGCCCTTCATCACATCAATGACATTTTTATAATAAAGCGGATGACCAAATCCGTACACCGACGTCGTTTCGTAATTGGCGGCTTTGACTTGCTGGTCATACTCTTTTTCGTCAGCGAAATGCCATTCCTGGATTTCATTGACAGCCAAACCCCCCACTTTGACCGTGCCTTTTTCGCCTAAGATGGTGATGGAGCCTTCAAGATTCTGAGGATATGTGCACATGGTGACGGCCATTGAGCCTAATGTGCCATCCCGCCAGCGGATATTGAGTACCCCGGTGTCTTCCGTTTCGATATCCAGGTGGGTCGAGGTCATGGCCTGAACATCTTTGACCGGGCCGATTAACCATTCAATTAAATCCACATAATGGCTCGCCTGATTCATGAAGGCGCCGCCATCAAATTCCCAGGTGCCGCGCCAGGCGGCCTGATCATAATAGGCCTGGGGACGGGTCCAGAAAACGTTGAGGTGGACCAGGTGGATTTTACCAAACCGTTTTTCACTGACCGCCCGTTTCAGTAATTGCAGGGTGGCGTTTAAGCGGTTTTGTTTGACGACGAAGAGGTGTTTTCCAGCTTTATCCGCCGCTTTAACCATGTTTTCTCCCTCAGCCAGCCGGGTGGCCATCGGCTTTTCGGTGACGACATGAAAGCCTTTATCAAAGCAGGCTATCGCCTGTTCTGGATGCAGGCCGGAGGGGGTGGTCAGGATAATGATATCGGCGGTGATGTTATCCAGCATCGTGTTTAAGTCGCTAAAACCCGGGATGCCGGTTTTTTCTACTGCTGTGTTTAATGCGTCTTGATCGTTATCACAGACGGCCACTAATTCGGCCGTTTCTTGATGTATTTCCAGAGAATTGAAATGATTTTTAGCGATCCGCCCACAACCGACTAAAGCAAATCTTATCTTTCTGTCGTTGATAGTGCTCAGCATAATCTTATCCTAAGTTAAGCTTTGATAATGTTTCTGTGATGGGAGGCATATTTGCCACGAGTATCGACGACTAATTTGGCGTTATTGATGATCAATTCATAATCAAATTTATCGTGATCGGTGGCTAAAATAACGCAGTCGAAATCTTTGAGACTATTTTCAGTGAGAGGGTGGCTGATTAAATTAAAATGATGCTCCCGCATTTTCGGGAAGAGCGGGACATGCGGATCGGCATATTCAATATTAGCCCCTAATGCTCTTAATTTTTCCATAATATGCACTGAGGGACTTTCTCGCATATCATCCACATTCTTTTTATAGGCGATGCCGAGAATTAAGATGCGGCTGCCATTAATGGATTTATTAGCCTTGTTAAGGGCTAATACGGTTTTATTGACCACATAATCCGGCATGGAGGAATTGACTTCACCGGAGAGTTCAATAAAACGGGTATTGATACCATATTCCCGGGCTTTCCAGGTTAAATAGAAGGGATCAATGGGAATACAGTGGCCGCCTAATCCGGGGCCGGGATAATAGGGAACGAAGCCGAAGGGTTTGGTTGCCGCGGCTTTAATCACTTCGTGGATATCAATCCCCATTTTATCGGCAACCAGTTTCATTTCGTTGACCAAGCCGATATTGACCGCCCGGTGGATATTCTCCAGCAGTTTTGTCATCTCGGCGGCTTTGGTTGAGCTGACGGGAACAACCTGGTCAATGGCGTGTTGATAAACGGCAATACCGGCTTTTAAGCAGTTTTCAGTATGACCGCCTATGACTTTAGGAATAGTGCGGGTTTCGAAATCGGGGTTACCGGGATCTTCCCGTTCAGGTGAATAGACCAGAAAGATATCCTCACCCACCTTTAATCCGCTTTCTTCAACCCGGGGGAGTAACTCTTCTTCCGTGGTGCCCGGATAGGTGGTGCTTTCTAAGGAGAGGACTTGTCCGGCTCTTAAATACGGTTTTACCCTGTCGGTGGTGTTAATGACGAAACTGATATCGGGTTCACGGTATTTATTTAACGGTGTCGGGACGCAAAGAATAATGGCATCGCATTGAGTGATTTTGGTGAAATCTGTGGTGGCTTCAAAACCGGTCTTTATCGCGTGACTGATTTTGGTCGCGGGAATATGTTCAATGTAACTTTGGCCGTGATTTAATTTATCTGTTTTTTCTTTATCAATATCGAAACCAATGACTTTAAAACCGATATCGTTATATCTGAGCATTAACGGTAAGCCAACATAACCCAGGCCAACAATGGCAATGGTGGCGGTTTTATTATCAAATTTCTCGGTGAGAATGTTGAGTGAGGACATATTTTGCCTTTTAAGATAATGACTTAAAAATAAAACTTATGAAAATAAATTACATTTGGTTTTTAATAGGATGCTATCTATTTCCATAAGTTTCATTTGGCAGGTGAAATTTTAATAGGTTTTTTAATAGATTGTGTAAGATATATCGCTGAAATAATAAATAAAGTAATAACAACGCTACCGCACTAGGTTATTGGCTCCCAGAACTCCATGGAATCTTATAATTTTATCTACTGTTTTGATTTTTCAGTGCTTTTGTCTGCTGTAATATAAAAGCAATTAAAGATAAGTATTTTTAATGAATAACAGGGGAGGTTAAACCGTCAGACTTGCCGGGTCAAGTATAAATAAAATTTATTTATTTAATAAATTTGTAGAGTGATGTTAGCAAAAATCTGTATTACCGGCCATGAAGCGGTAGCCAAATAACCAAGCGTAAGCCGCCGAGTGGGCTATCCTCAGCACGTACCCAACCACGGTGCTGGTTAATCGCGGTTTCAACAATGGCTAAACCAAGGCCAGTGCCGCCGGATTCCCGATCGCGGGCTTCGTCTGTACGGTAGAAAGGGCGGAATATGTGTTCGCGGTCTTCCGGGTTGACGCCCGGGCCGTCATCATCAACGGTAATGGTGATTCCTTGATTATCGGTGTTAAATGCGACCGCAATATGGTGGTGGGAGTAGCGTAAGGCATTACGCACGATATTTTCAAAAGCACTGCCAAGTGCTAATGGGTTGCAGTAAATTGCCCAAGAACTCGGTGGTAAAGTTGCTTCAAGGATTTTGTCCATTTGTTCGGCTTCGAAGCGGGCATTGTCAAGAATATCGTGCCATAAATCTGTCATTTTGATGTTTTCTCTCAGCAGTTCATTTTTATGCTGACTGCGGGAGAGTACTAATAGATCGTTAATCATGCTGTCTAGCCGTTGGGCTTCTGTCTCAATTCTTTCCAGCTCTTTACTCTCGCCATGACGGCGGCGGAGTAATGCTGTGGCAAGTTGTAGGCGGGTGAGCGGTGTGCGTAGTTCATGGGAGATATCGGAAATTAGCCGTTGTTGTGCGGTGACCATTCTTTCCAATACACTGATCATTTGGTTGAAACTGTTACCGGCGGCCAGAAACTCTTGCGGGCCAGCTTCCAGTTCTGGATGCTGACGTAAATTACCTTTAGCAACATCGTCGGCGGCATTTTTTAATTTGCGGGCAGGTTTAGCTAAACTCCATGCCAGCCATAATAGGAGGGGCGCACTGATTAACATCGTGGCAGTTAATAGTAATAGTGGCCGGTCAAACATCAGGTTAATGAAATCCGATTGTGGGCTATTCGCTGGACGAACTAAATAAAGTTGATAATGATCTTCTCCATCTCGAATGGAAAAGGGCCCTAACATTTCAGAGCGGCCATATTTTTTCTTTTTCGGGTGATCGGCGTTATCTGATTGTCCAATAAAGTTGCGGACAACTTGCATTTCGCTTCTTTGTGCACCGATAACTCGCCCTTCGCTGGTGACCAGTATCAAGCGCTGACCTGGGGGGGCCCATTTTTCAGTCGCGCGAAATAAACGGCGCCACCAAAGTAAATCGTTAGCGGGATCTTGAGCTAATTCCGCTTCGATATGTTGTTCCAGCATAACTCCCTGCCGATATTCATTTTCCAGCAGAGAGGTTAGTTGTCTGGAATCCAGTTTCGGCACCATTAATACCAACATTAGGACTAATGCCAGCGTAAACCAGAAAATTGCGAAGATGCGTGCCGTTAAACTGTTTATCATGTCGCAGATACCATTAAATATCCTCGCCCACGTAAAGTCTTAAACCAGGGTAGTCCATCTTCCCGCTCAGGTAATTTACGGCGTAGGTTAGAGATATGCATATCAATTGCTCGGTCAAATGGGGTGAGTCGCTTACCTAATACTTCTTGGCTCAAATGTTCGCGGGAAACAACTTGACCTAAATGTTGAGTTAGTAAATAGAGCAAGGTAAATTCAGTACCGGTTAAATCGAGAATCTGATTAGCGAAGCTGGCTTCCTGTCGGCCGGGATTCAATTGCAGGTTATCGACCTGAAGCGTAGGTAGGCCACTGTCTGTTTGTTGCTGCTCACTCCAGTTTGAGCGGCGAAGAATAGCACGTATACGCGCTACTAACTCACGATCATTAAATGGTTTGGCAAGATAGTCATCCGCCCCTAATTCTAGTCCCAGAACACGATCCAAATCACTTCCTCGCGCTGTCAGCATAATGACTGGAGTTTGATGGTGTAGACGCAGCTCTTTCAATGTCGTAATGCCATTTTTACGCGGCATCATAATATCGAGTAGTAGTAAGTCGATCGAATCGTCAAGGAATTTTAATGCCTGCTCTCCGTCATGAGCGATCACAACGTTAAATCCTTCCATTTCAAGTAATTCTTTTAATAGTGATGTCAGTTCACGGTCATCATCAACTAATAGGATTTTATGCATCGATTACTTCCTCCAAGAACAAAAATACGATAACAAACTTTGCTATTCCACGACTTTACGTTCTTTTACAAGCCTTTGACGCTAGTTTGCAGCCGCGTAGGTATAGTTGTCCACATTGGACCTAATAGCATCGTTCGGGGAAACGAGGAGTTGTTTAATGCGTAACATAGCAGCGTTAGTTTTAGCGTCAATGTTTGTTCTTGGCTCGACAGCATCTTTAGCTGGAACAGCAAGTACAATACACGCTGCTACGGTACCTGATAATTGTGCGCCTTGCGATTATAAAAATGCAGGAAACTATTATTATCGTAATAATGATGCTGGTGACAATGACCATATGTTCAGCGGTATCACTTTAACTGAGCAGCAGCGTCAACAGATGCGTGATTTGGTAGGGCAGAAACATCAACCACGTTCATCGATGTCGATGAGCCGTACAGAGCGAGAAGAGATGCGTAAGCTGGTCACTGCGAAGGATTTTGATGAAGTGGCAGTAAAAGCCCTGATTGAAAAGATGCTCAGATGTAATGTGGAACGTCAGGTAGAAATGGCCCGTATCCATCACCTGATATACCAACTGTTAACGCCTGAGCAACAAGCACAATTGGAACAGCATTATCGGCAGCGTATGTCCCAATTACCGAACTGATTTGTAATACCCATAGCAGCAAAGTAGTAGCAAATGAGAATTTTTCCTTGCCATAGACACCATCCCTGTCTTTTCCCCCGCCTTATGGCGGGATTTTTTTATCTGGCTAAGATTAATTCACTTTAAAATCAACCAGATAAAATTTTTACAAGCAACTGTAAGTAGCGTGGAAATTTTCAAGTGTGGACACTAGTGTGGACACTTTTGAGTGCTACGGTTGCTTAGGATTGCTAAATTTCCATGCCGCCATTCAGTGGGTTTAACGTGATTGCAAATTGCAAATAGTCGGGTGCTAGATGAGCATACGCCATAGTTTGTTGTATATTGGCATGACCGAGTATTTGTTGCAGTGCAACAATGTTTCCACCTTTCATCACAAAATGACTTGCGAATGTGTGGCGTAGAACGTGCGTTGCTTGTCCTTCTGGTAAATCAGGTTTTATTGACTTTAATTTTGTACGAAAGCTTTCGTAATCAACGTCAAATAATTCCCCTGACTTCTGTTTGATTTCCTTTTCTAACTCTTTTGATATCGGAATAGTTCTTTGCTTGCCATTTTTAGTTTTTAAAAATGTCACTCGACAACTCTTTACTTGGGTGCTTTTTAGGGTTGATGCTTCTCCCCATCTGGCACCCGTGCTGAGACATAGCAGCGCAATTTTTCTTTCATCCCCTGATAGTACTGATAACAGCGTTTTGACTTCTTCTTTTGTTAGAAAGGTCATTTCTGGCTGTTTTTCCTTTAACGGGGGTAATCCATTCAGTGGGTTGCTACCGCTAAAAACTTCAAGTTTTTGCAATGTCGTTATCATTCCTGATAGACGATACATATCCCGATTTATCGTTGACGCTTTGATCCCATCAGCCAGGCGATTACTGCGGTGTTCCAGTAAAACATGCTTGTTGAGACGGTTTATAGATGGATCATTTAACTGCCTGATTGTCTTCATCAGTTGTCGTTTTTCTATAGTGCCGTTTTCTGCGGTTTGTCCGTGATATAGCCACCATAAGTTCAGTAAATCACTAAGGTCTCGTCTATCAGTTCTTGTACTGGGTTTTTGAGCATTTGCCATTGAATGACGTTCGAAGGCAATAGCTTCTGTCTTCTTGTTGAATGTTCTCCTGATGCGATTTCCTTGTCGCCCAAGAGGTCTAATATCCACCATATAACGACCATCATTGAGCTTCTTAATTGGCATAAGTAAGCCCTTCGATGAAACTGACAGATTGTGACCACAACCCGTCAGCATACGCATAACCAATATCTAGCCAATTTTCTGGTTTGAGTGGAATGAGGTTTCGTTCTCTGGCCCATTGTGCGCGATAGCCGGCGAGACTTGACCAGCTTCCGGTGCTGTAGTGTCAGTCATTAGCCACAGCGTATATTTTTTGAACTTAGGGTGTTGAGTTAATTTAGAAAGTGTGTTCCAGCCGGGTTCGTTATGTCCTCCCTCTAATTTTTTTAATGTGCTAAGGGGGAGCTGCATGATTTCACAGAATTGTGATTGACTCAGGTTCTCTGCATTACGCATGGCCTTTATTTTTTCTCCTATGTTCATTGACTTAGTTCCGAGTATTGATCTAGTATTCGCTTGGTGGTGTAAAAGTCGGAACCATCAAGCACGAGCAAAACACCTTGTAGATTTTTATTAAGGTCGAGAGCATGCCGGATAGTCTGTATATATCTCGATTTACAGTTTTCGCGCTTATTCCATCAGCCAACCGTTTTCCTCGATGTTCCATGATGACTCTCTTTGTGAGATGGCCTATTTTGGGGTTGTTAAGCTGCCTCATTGTTTTGGTAAGAAAGATAAAAAAATCTGGGGCACAACCGCTTGGAAGTGACGCCACACCATAAGATTAACACCCAAAAATGCAGCTGTAACGGCATAGAAAGTATGCGGAGTTGTTGATTTTATCGCTAACTGAACAGAGTACCCCAGACTTTTTTATGCTCTCACCTTATTTGGCATTATCCCGGTAGAGGGATTTTGGGTTTACCGATGCGCTTGTGAGAAATATTCAACCCAAACCGTTAGTTTGCTCAATAACTGGTGTGATGCGCATACTCACCCGGAACTCTATATAGAAACCCGGTGGGCTTCACTGATGTTTATGGATTGACCGCCAATCTGCTCAAAGATATTCTGCCGATGGGGGAACGCTGTAATGCCGCCACAGTCAGAAATCATCTCTGTCAGATCGCCAAAAGACAATAGACCGAATTAGACGGATTGCCTGATTTTTTCTCCGACGCTCCCAGAGAATGGGAAACATTACTCAAGCCGGGAAAACTGATGACGGTGGGTATCAATGGGGGCTATGTCAAAAATCGAGATGATAGAAAACACCATTTCGAAATTATCGCCGGAAAATCGTTCTCTGCGACTGTTCCAGCCAAACGCTTCAGTTTTGTGCAGTGTCTGAAAAATCACCCTAGAAGAAAATTGATGGCCCAGTTATCTTCACAAGGAATGCAGGCTAATCAACAAATTATCTTCTTATCTGATGGTGCTGATAATTTCAGGGATCTGCAATTTAACTTGTATCCTGAATCCCAGCACGTACTCGACTGGTTTCATATCACGATGCGCCTGATAGTCTCAAAACAATATGCCAAAGGAGTATCAAAAAACGCCCCTGAACCCGGTGCAGAATTGTTAGACACGTTAACCAGCACAAAATGGTATCTCTGACATGGGAATGTCGATAAGGCATTAGAATATTTGAATCATTGTGCCCTGATATGTGATGACGATACATTGCATTATGAAAACCCAATTTGAACATTGGTATCCGGGTATAAAATTAGGTGACACAATGGATCATTCTTGGACAGAAGCGGTCGCTGCATAAGTGCTCCACAGATTTTTATGCTCTCCAAATGTTTTACAATATCGACGCCAAAAGGAGTAAATTTCATGGGGGGATCCTCCAGTTATCAGGGAGCGACAGGCTCCCGCTTTTAGGCACTATAAGGCTGGAAATCTGAGAGGATCTACGCCTTACCTCTCAATTCCAGCATTGTGCTAAAGGCGAAGTGGTTGGGATGTGTTCATTACATTCTCGTATATAGACCATGAGAAATATTTAGTTTCGGAATTATTATAATCAAATGGACATTATTATTTATGGTATCATATCGGACATTAATAATAGCATTACTAACGCTTTATTATGTATGATAAAAAATTATTTCCTTACTTATTTTTCTTTATGAGAATATAGTAAAAATTATAGTTACGGATATTATTCATTCACTTATAGCTTTATTTTTGGGGCTGTCCTAGATAGCGATTACATTTTTCACTTAACTATTTGTTTTAGAATATGTAATTGGTCTTTTACACCCGGTGTGTTAAATCTCCATTCACATTCCTTGAGAAAGAGCTCAAAATGTTCCTTTAGGATACCATTAAATTTACGCATATGACGTTTGTCTTGGTTCCAAAAATTCTCTATCCCATTGATGTGGTTTTGACCATTTTTAGAGTCTACAAACTCCGTGCTAGGGTTGATTCGATAGTGTTTAAAATCGGACACGTCCAACACATCATAGCTGGCAAAATTGTCTGTGTAGACCAGGCTGTCAGGCTTAATTTTCGCCGTGATTATCGGCATCAAGGTATCGGATTTAGCATTAGGTATTAGGCGGGTGTAGACCTTACCTCCTCGCTTGAGAAGCCCGAAAACAGGGACTTTTTCGGCTGAACCTCGCCCACGTTTTCCCTTACGTTTACCCCCGAAATAGCTTTCGTCTATCTCGACTTCACCTTCAAACATGGACTGTTCATCGACATAATCAGCGATAAGGACTCTGAGGCGGTGAAAATAGTAAGCTGAAGTCGTTTTGTTGACACCCACTAACTCTGCCGCAGTGCGAGCTGTAGCCTCTGCCACAAAGAGCTCCTGAAGACGTTTTTGTTGGTATTAGCTAATCAGACCTTTTCTCATTTGGATATCCTAGATCAAATTACTTATCTAGGACAGCCCCTTATTTTAATTAAGGGGTGAATTAATGTGGAAGTGTATTGTAATGCTTAATAAATAGATAGTTGAATGCAAATACATGGGAATATGTCCAAAACTCCGTGTCTTTATTGATAATTAATTACTTTTTTTAGTAAAAAGCATGAGGTCATAATTTATAGGAGTAATCTATTATATATAATGTTAAAATATGGATTAACATTATTGTAGCTTGTTGTTATATGATGGACTTAAAATTAATTTCCCAAGAGAAAATAAATGAACAATCTAACCTCAACTCGCATTGTTAGGGATGATATACGTAAAAGGTTTAATGTAATAAATAATCATGTGAATTCCGAAACTCAATTTTTTCATATGGCAAGTGAATTTTTAAAATATGTAAAAGATAATGAGTTGCTGTCAAGATTACTGCAAGAAATAATTAGCGATAAATGTTATTTGAGCGAGATTGCAGCCCAATCATATAGGCATGTGAATCATTTTTCAAAAATTGTCTTGATTAATGAGGCAGACCCAACTCGTTGTAGATTAACCCTTCATATATGGAAGCCTCCATTTAGTGATAAAGAAAAGGCACAAGAGTTAATTCATGATCACCGCTTTAGCTTTGCTTCATATATAGTGTGCGGAAAACAAGAACATCAAATTTTCTCTGAAGTAGAAAAAGAATCAATAACTAAAAAAATTTTTCAGAAGTATAAATACTACCCGTCAAAAACAGGGAACATACATGATTGTTATTTTGATAAGGATGTTCAACTAAATGAAAAAAATAACATGATCGTTAATAAAGGTGATATTTATACAATGGAAAATGTCACGATTCACAGAATTATGTTTCCTATAGAAGAGAAACCTATTATTTCTTTTTTAGTTAGAGGCCCGAGAAAAAGAATTTTTACTCACACGTATAATACTTTTTATCCTCGAGAAGGAACTTCTTCAAATGTTCCAATGTACACTACAGATGAATTGGATGAATTATTGAAATATACGTTAAATCAGATATAACAGGTGTAAACTATGAATCTTAAGGTAGATAGTAAAGGTCATATCCATGAGCACTATGAAGGATATAATATTTTTCGTCAGCTGGCAGTTAAAGTATTCGCCAATCATATTACGGATGAGCAGTACTATCAATGGTTAGATAGTGTTCCTGCTGAATTAGCAAGTAAATTTCCTACAGCAGAATTTAAAGAACGTGATTGGGTTAGAGATAATCCACCATTAAATACTGCTATATATTATGATACTAAAAATTATGATATATTGCCAACCGGAGCCTTATTAAGAACTTCATGCAGTAAACTAACACATGCTTTTTGTGCGTTTAAGATGCCTGAAGATGAAACGGGAAATCGTCTTGATCGTCGACATGTTTTTGAAGGAAAAGAAAAAACTGAAATTCAGAATAATCCAAGCGGTGAGAAAGCGGTATCAATTGTTAAAAATCTAATTACTAGAAAAGATATAGAGCAACCTGGAACATTTCTGGAAAAAACATTTGGAATAAATCCATCAGAGATATATCCTGCAATGATTCTAAAAGGTTATAGAACTACATTTTATGTTCTTATTGATGATTATGATGTATTAAGGTGTTCAATTGATCGTTCTTCCGTTTTTGATATAAGGGGTGAGGTTGATATAGAAGATGATAATAATTGGAAAAAATTTCGCGAAGTAGAAATTTCTCTTTATCCGAGAATGGATGATGCGATTAAAAATGATTTACGAGTGATTCAACTTATTCAAGACATTAGAGATTCATTGGTTTCCCGCTTTAATACCCATGTTATATATGATATAAAATACCAGAGAGGAATGAAGCTTCTAGGTAAAATGAGTTAAATATACGGTGGAGGAAAATGAAATATCCATATTGAAACCTATTGCTGGTGTATTTTATGTTGCAAATGGAAAAGTATCATTTCTTGTGAAGGATGTTTATTATTATTTGCATTTTCTCCACTTTAATAACTGTGGTTTTTAATTAGGTGTTTTTGGAATAGTAGCTTGAATTTATTTTATACAAGCTAGAAAAATTAAAATGAGAAATAAAAATGTCAGAAATTGCATTAATGATGTTAAAACCAGAGTTCAACATCTCGGATAGGAAAAAATTATATCCAAAATTAATTAATTATATGAGGGTGCATAATATCTCTATTATTGAGGAGTTTACAACTAATAACCGTTATATCAAGGAGATTATATTTGATGGGATTTATAATAATTTACTGAAAAATGCCAATTTACAACAAAAGGGAAATGAAATAGGGAGCTATAATTTTATAAGATACAATAATGTAATTAAATTAGGTGATGATAAATACGCCTTAAAAAAAAGATTTACTTGTTATAAACCCTTTCTGTCCTATGCAAAAAAACTTTTTGTTTTTTCTTTTGTCCCATTGCATTTATTTATAATAAGAAGAAGTAAATACTCTACTTGGGAAATATTAAAAAAGGAGTTTCAGGGAGATGCCATTCAGAGTAACTCTAATGGAATTGGTGTGCGTTCTTTGTTTAGGGAATTACCATGGTATACGCCTACAACTAATGGACTGCATTTATCTGCATCTGATGAAGAAGCCATTTTAGAAATAGAATTTATACAAAATTTAAGAGATTTCTTAGATAATGAAACTATCAACTATGCATAAGGAATTGATTTTAATAAGGCACGCCCAATCTGAATGGCAGAGCGGAATTACAAATGATCGGAATAGTAATCTAACTGAAAAAGGAGTTTTAGAGTCTAAATTATTATATATGAGGCTAAAAAAATATATTGAAATGAATAGTTACTCATTATATTGTAGTACCCTTAATAGGGCTATGCAGACTTGTAATTTATCTCTTTCTGAAGAAAATTTTTCTCGGGTTACTTTTAATGAGAATTTTAATGAAGCAAATTTCCATGTTAGGAGTAGTATTTTTATTAGAAGGGATTTTTTTCCAAAGAAGACCGATAAGAAACCTAGCGAATATATGGATTTTAAACATAGAATAAGCATGGAAATCACTGATATTTTAGCTCGCGAAAATAAAGTTGTTATTTATACTCATGGAGGGGTAATTAAAACTATCTTAAGGATATTTTGTGGTTCTGATGAATTTTGTTCAGAAATTGAAAATTGTTCAATAACACATTTTATTGAATCTGAAGTAGGTTGGATTTTAAAGAAAGTAAATTATTTATGAATATTCTAGAACCAAATTTGTTGATTTTTATATTAGTTACATGTGCAATATTTCAATCTTTAGTAGGTGTTGGGCTAATTATGATTGGAGTACCAACATTGATACTTATGGGATTTTCTTTTCCGGAGGCTCATTCATTGTGCTTGCCTGGTTCTTTATTAATAAATTCATTCCAAGTTTTTGAGAAAAGAAAAAAATTCAATAAAATGGACTTTTCTTTTTATCTAGTAATGAGTATAATCTTTATTATTTCACTAATTATCTTAAATTATATGTTTAATTTTAGGTTTAATAAAACTATTGCTGGAATAGTCCTTATATTTACAGGTATATTTGGATTGAATGCAAGTTTAAGAGAAAGAGTCTTATTTTTTATAAGAGATAACGCAAAAGGTACCAGTTTTTTAATTGGTATTATACATGCATTATCAAGCTTAGGAGGCTCTTTACTAGCATTGTCAGGGTCAGCGAATTACTCAACATCGGATAATGTAAGGAAATTTATTGCAGGTGGGTATTTAATTTTAGGCTGTATTCAATTTGTGTTTTTTTATATTAATTCTATTGGTGTTAATACTTTGTTATATTCATTCATTTCAGTTCCAGTATATTTTATTACTTCAAGATTTTTATCGCCATATGTTAATGGTGATAAATTGAAAATTTTCATATTTTTATTAATACTTGTATATGGTTTTTTAATTCTTTGATAATAAATGTTATTTATAATAATTAGTGAAAAATAAATCATGCTTACAATTTTATCAAATTACCTTCATAAAGAGATAGGATTTTGTATCAAATATGGTAGATTGGAATCCGCGGTTCTTGTTGATATCAACAAAAAATATTTTGTCGTAAAACAAGATTGCTTTATACGTTATATACCTTATAGTTCTATTCAACAAATCATTGAATTTAATGATAAAGATAAAAAAGGTAAAAGAATAGGTTGGTTTAATAATAAACGTGTTTCATTGATTATTATGGCTATACCTTTACAAAATATTGTCATTACTTAATAAGGAAAATTAAATGTTTCATCAGAATGTAATTTCTTTTGATATGAATGAGAGTAAATACCTTAATAAAGATTCTCAACAAATTAGTGTATTAAAAGAAGAGTTTCTTGCAGGACATGAATTATCTTATATCAGTCTTTACGATAATAAACTTGTAGATTTCCCTAATCTAATATGCAATCATGACAAATTAAGAATTCTTAATTTGTCATGTAACAATATAAAAAAAATCCCTAACGATATAGTTAAGTTATCAGAATTAGAAATGCTCGATCTTGGGCATAATGAGATTTCTGAACTACCCCATGAAATGGGGCAATTGACTTCTTTAAAATATTTATATGTAAGTAATAATAAGATATCTTATCTACCGGATTCTTTTAATAATCTTAAAAATGTTATTTACCTTAATATAACTGATAATCTTTTAGAAAAGATCCCGGCTTCTATTTTTGATATGAAATCATTAGTTGAACTTCGTCTTTACAATAATGGCATAGAAGATATTCCATCTAATATAAGAGAGTTGTTTTTTTTACGTGAGGTCCATCTAATGAATAATTTGATTTCTGTAATTTCCGATGGAATTACAGAACTGAAAAATTTAATTATATTAAATATTTCAAATAACAGCATAGAAGAACTCCCTGTGAATATAGGAAAATTAGATTCATTAATGGAATTGAATCTAAGGTTTAATAAACTAAATCGTTTACCAGATTCAATTTCAGAGTTGAATAATTTAACTATTTTAGATTTACGCGCCAATAATTTAACTTGCTTACCAGCTAATATAGTAAATATGAATAATTTAAAAAAAAATTGACTTGAGGTGGAATAGATTTTCAAAAATACCTAAAGAAATTAATATGTTAAGAGAAAAAGGTTGTCTCGTTCATATCTGATTCTATTTTGAAAAAATAAATATGTATAAAATAAATCCAACATCCTGTATTAAGATAACTGAGAATTTTCATTATATTAATTCTAATCCTTGGGATATTCCAACGATGCAAGAAATATCTGGAAGAAAACCAATCATCATTACCGTTTCTGGTGGTCCTAATTTAGGAAAATCGCATTTCATGCGTAAATTGGGATCTGAAATATTTCAATTAGATAATAAAGCGATTTTGATCGATGAAAGTTACTTTCGTCATCCATCTATTAGTTTGAATTTGAGTAATCTGATGCGTATAGATTTACTTTTCAATTGCATATGATAAATCAACGATTTATTTTTATGAATTCATGGATACAATATCATAATGGAACGTTCTTTAGCTGAAGATAAATTAATTATGTTATCACTTTATAACAGTAATATGATTAATTATAGTGCATTTAATAAATTATACAATATTATTATAGATAAATGTCCTAAATCAGATGGAATAGTGTTTTTTGATTATGCAATTCAAGATTCTCTGCGCAATCATGAAGCTGCTGTAAAATTGGGATTAATTCCTAAATTTTTCTTTGTAAGGAAATAAATTTCAATTGATTTATTGAACTGTGAAGCAAAACACATTCTATGTAAATTATTAGGAATGAATAACCATAAAATAGATTAATTAGTGTTAGCTGAAATGAAATTTTCAATATGTTACGCAAAAAACACTCAGTTTATCGGCGGTGATTTTTTCATCGTACTATTGCAACTATTGCATAAAACAATTCTTTTATTCGTATTTTCTATGCTCATGTGATACAAGTAGAGATAATATATATTGTTTATGTTATTTAAAGTGGGAAAATATGCTGAGTTAGTGTAAATCACCAGTAAAATATCAGTGCATATTTGTGGTAATACGTTGGTGATAGATTGAGTATATATGCTCTGTTAATAGGTATTCTCGTAACTAGATTATAAAACACAAGAGGAATAAATGAATCAGTATCTAGAGTTAATGAAAAAAGTGTTGACAGAAGGTATGGAAAAGAATGATCGGACAGGTATAGGAACGCGCTCAATTTTTGGTTATCAAATGCGTTTCAATTTGCAGGAGGGCTTTCCGTTAGTCACAACCAAAGCTTGCCATCTTCGTTCAATTATTCATGAACTATTGTGGTTTCTAAAGGGAGATACGAATATCAAATATTTAAATGATAACAGTGTCACTATATGGGATGAATGGGCTAACGAAAGCGGGGATTTAGGACCGATTTATGGTAAACAATGGCGTTCTTGGAATACTGCAGACAGTCGTCAGGTTGATCAATTGGCTAATGTAATTGAGCAATTGAAAAATGATCCTGATTCACGCAGAATTATTGTTTCAGCTTGGAATGTCGGCGAATTAGATAAAATGGCGATGGCTCCCTGTCACACTCTATTCCAGTTCTACGTGATGAATGGTAAACTTTCTTGTCAGCTTTACCAACGTTCCTGCGATGTATTCTTAGGATTGCCTTTCAATATTGCTAGTTATGCATTATTAGTGCATATGCTGGCTCAGCAGTGTGATTTAGATGTTGGAGATTTTATCTGGACAGGCGGAGATGTTCATATCTATAACAACCATATAGGGCAAACTCTACTGCAGTTAAGTCGCGCGCCGCGCGCATTACCAAGACTTATTATCAATCGCAAATCAACTTCTTTGTTTACTTATCAATTTGAAGATTTTGAAATTGAAGGCTATGACCCTCATCCAAAAATTAAAGCATCAGTTGCAATTTAACTCTATTTAATATTTAAAATCAGAAATAATTGACTAGGTAGATAGACAGTTATTTCTGTAAATAACCGTTGCACTAAAAAATTTAAAAATGTACCATCAAAAAAACGAGTGAATTACTCAGTGGAGTGCTAATTCATTTGTTGTATTTATAACGGAATTATATATTATGTAATCCAAGGATTACTAGTATCACAATGGATGATGGAAATAATATGGTTTACAATAGGATAAAATAAGGATGGTTTTTTATGATAAAGAAGACGATTCCGTTTGTAATTTCTTATGATTTTGATGGAACACTAGCTCCCGGTAATATGCAAGAGTATAATTTTATTCCTACTTTAAATGTCGATCCTTCTGAATTTTGGAACGATGTTAAAAAGCTTGCTAGAGAAAAAAAAGGCTGATGAAGTTTTATCTTATATGTTATTTATGTTAAATAAGGCAAATGATGCTAATATACCTATTAAAAAACAAGATTTGCTGAATTTTGGTTCAAATATTGATTTCTTTCCTGGTGTGCTTGATTGGTTTTCGCGAATTAATCAATATGGGAACTCTAAAGGGGTTGAAGTAAGGCATTTTATCATATCTTCCGGTTTACAAGAGATGATACAAGGAACAAAGATAGCTAAAGAATTTGAAAAAATTTACGCATCTAGATTTATGTATGACCACAATGGAATTGCCTATTGGCCTGCTTTAGCCGTGAATTATACAACTAAAACTCAATATTTATTTCGTATTAATAAAAATTGTCTTGATGAATGTGATAACACGGTAATCAATAAATTTATTGACCATACTGAACGTCCTATCCCATTTGATAATATGGTTTTTATCGGTGATGGTGAAACTGATATACCGTGCATGCGTTTAGTTAAGGCTCAAGGTGGCCACTCGATAGCTGTTTATCCTAAAAAAAACACTCACTCACATGAAAAAGCCAAACAATTTGCCAGAGAAGGGCGTATAAGTTTAGCGGCCTTAGCAGATTATACCCCTGACTCTGCTATTGAACGCTCTGTCAAGGCTATGATTGATAAAGTTATAGCACAAAGAATAATCCAAGAAGCAGGAAATTGATAATAGAAATATAAAATTTAGTGAAAAAACATACTAAGAGAAGAGCATAAAAAAACCGTGGGGCATTTATGCTCTCTAAGCCGAATGGATCGATAGATTCATACTCGCTTGCGTGAGCGTTTGTGAATGAGATCTTTTCGAGCTACTCTAGCAGGTATATAAGCGAGCACAGAACAGTATATAGCTATAATACAACAACAAGATGCAAATATAAAAACTGCTGAATACCCAAACGACGATACTATAGTGCCTCCTATAAAACCAGCAAATAGGATACCAATATCGAAACAAGATTCATAAGTACTGAGCGCAAGACCAATATTTTTATCCGGCATACTTTTCAGAGCTGGTAGGGCAAGTAATGGATATACCATGGATAACCCAAATCCAGTAAGGAAAGAACCTAACATCGCTTCATATGGATGAGATGATAGTCCTATAAGTAACAGACCAATTGCTTCAATTAGTAATGAAAACAAGGTCATTTTAAGTCCAGAATTATCGGCTTTCCAGCCAAGAGTTAACCTTGAAATCACATAACCAACTCCAAATGCAGAAAGAGCAACAGCAGCCTGTTTGGACCAATCATTCTGTATAAAGTAAAGTACTAGGAACGTTGTGATAGTAGCATAACCTATGCTAGCTAATGAAAAACCTAAACCAGCTTTCCATATTTTTTTTATGGTGAAGAATATAGTAGTTTGATTTTTTTCAGGATGAACTTCTACTGGATTTACAATAAATATTATTATATAACCCAACGCAGGTAAGAGTGTCATTACAATAGATGAAAATATAATGCCAGATTGATAATAAGACCATGTTCCGATGTAATTTCCTATTGCTAAACCAAGAAACATAGCAATACCAAACCAAGACATGATTTTGCCAGCATGCTCCCGTCCAACAAGACCGATTGGCCAAGTCCCGCTGCATGTAAATATGAGGCTCTCACCAATTCCCATAGGAATACGCGAGAAAATTATTATTGAGAAAGCTAGTATTCCTGGTTTAAAAAACATGAATGATAAATAACATAAAAAACCAGCAAAAATTATTAAAAATAGTCCTAATATCATTCCTTTCCTCGGACCATAATTATCTGAAAAACGACCTGAAAAAGAACGGGATAGCAATGTGGAAAGTGATTCCGCAGCTACAACTAATCCTACATACAATGCAGAATAGCCCAGGATTTTATTTATATATAACGGAAGTATGGCAAGAGAGATGCCTAGACTAATAATTGCGAATAAAAGTATATTCGCAATACAGCTTGCTGCAATAATGTTATTCTTTATTTTATACATTCTTAAATCCTTAAGAAAGGGCTCTATACAAGGCGGATTCTACTTTTTTTAAAATAACCTTCTGGCGCCTGTACGTAAAATCTGACGCATTTTATCGAGTAAGAAGGTGATTTTTCATGTAGGAACTCCCATTTTATTCAAAAAACAATTAATTTTAAAGTAAGATCTCGCCCTGTGATCTCTATACAAAACTAAATTTAAATTATTATTTGTTAACCGAGTAGTAAACTAGTTTACTTTTTCTGACAACATAAAACAAAAAGTAGATTGAGAACATAAAAAAGTCTGGGGCACTCTGTTCAGTTAGCGATAAAATCAACAACTCCGCATACTTTCTATGCCGTTACAGATGCATTTTTGGGTGTTAATCTTATGGTGTGGCGTCACTTTCAAGCGGTTGTCACATAAGTGCCCCAGATTTTTTTATGCTTTCCACCGCCAATCAGGTCACGCAGGGACAGAGTTTTTATGCAATGGCCGGCTTTACTCCAGACCAGATACGATCAGCCATGCCTGGTGCATTGGCGATGCCATTGGCGGGTGATACCGATTTGGCCTCGACGGCGGACATTGGTTCCAATATCCTGACGGGTTTTAAGCTGAAATCCGAAGAAATGGAACGGGTGAGTGATGTACTATAGTGGGTGCCTTTACTCGTTCTAACACTAATCTGATGATACTGGGTGACACCATGAAGTATGTTGCCCCTGTAGCGGCAGGCTTAGGGGTTGATATTGAAACCGCCGCTGCGGCGACGGGTAAACTCGGTGATGCCGGTATTCAGGGTAGTATGGCGGGTACCTCCCTAAGATCCATTTTAGGACGGCTGGCTGAACCGCCCGCCGCCGCTGCGAAAGTGTTGGCAAAGCTGAATATTCAGACTAAGGATGCCAAGGGCAATCTCCGCGCTTTGCCGGATATTCTGACTGAGCTGGACAAGAAAACTACCAAAACGGGTAACGCCCAGCGTGCCGGCATTTTCAAAGCTATTGCCGGGGAGGAAGCCTTTTCCGCTCTGTCGGTATTGGCTGAAAGAGCCGGTACGGGGGAATTACAGAAACTCATCAAAGAATTGAAGAACGCTCAAGGTGAGGCCAGGAAAGTCGCCGATACTATGACTAATAACCTTGACGGCGACATGAAAAGTCTGTCATCGGCATGGGAAGATATCGGTATTCAAATGATCGCCGTGAGCAACAACAACGCGCCCGCGCCCGTAGCTCATTTTCTGATAGCGAGGACTTTTATTCATGATGGCCGCACTCGGCTTATTTGTCTTTATGCTGAAAACCACGCCATACCAGAGCTTGCAACACCAACAATCATGGTGCTATGGATTTAACAATCGGGTGGGTGCCCGTCCTGCTTTCCAGTTTATGGGGCCAAATAACGATACTATTATACTGTCCGGCACCCTGTACCCTGAAATCACCGGCGGCCGGTTGTCCTTGCTGGCCCTGCAATTGATGGCTGAGAGTGGCAAGGCATGGTCATTTCTGGATGGTAGCGGCACGATTTACGGCATGTTTATTATTGAAAGTATCGACCAGACCAAAAGTGAATTTTTTACCGACGGTACCGCCCGTAAAATTGACTTTACCGTCACGTTGCGCCGTGTGGATGACAATTTAGGGGAGATGTTCGGCGACCTTCGCACCCAAATGACTGACTTGAAAACCCGTGTCACACACAAATTGGGCGGGCTATTTTCATGATTTCTTTACCTGATATGCTAAAACTAGATTGGGTAACCGGCAAAACTAATACACCTGTGTATGTTCTCAGTGCTGGTGACAAAAATGTCAATGCCCGCATTCAGTCACGGTTGATTTCCCTGAATCTAACCGACAATCGGGGTTTTGAGGCTGACCAGTTGGATATTGAACTGAATGATAGCGATGGTCTGTTATCTCTGCCTCGTCGTGGGACGGAGTTATCTCTGCATCTGGGCTGGCAGGGGGAATCACTGATCCACAAAGGTAAATTTATTGTGGATGAAATCGAATACAGTGGTGCGCCGGACAAGATAATCATCCGTGCCCGCAGTGCAGATTTTCGGGCGACGCTTAATATCAATCGCGAGGTGGCTTATCACCAGAAAACGATCAGCGATATTGTGCGCACTATTGCCGTGCGTAACGATTTGACACCGAAAGTGGACAAAATGCTAGCCAACATCACTCTCAGTCATATTGACCAGACCAACGAATCCGACGGCAATTTTCTAACCCGGTTAGCAAAACAGGAGGGTGCCATTGCCACGATCAAGAGTGGCTATTTGCTTTTTATCCGACAGGGGCAGAACAAAGCTGTCAGCGGGCAGTCCCTGACTTCGGTTATCATTACCCGGCAATCTGGAGACGATCACCGTTTTTCACTGGCTGACCGGGGCGCTTATACCGGCGTTTCCGCCAGTTGGCTTAATACTCGTAATCCAAGGAAAAAAGAGAACATCACTGTCAAACGCAAGCGAAGTAAGACTAATCCGCAGCAAGAAAAGAAAAAACAGGACCATTATCTGGTTGGCAGTGAGGGTAACGTTTTTGTGATGAAGCACATCTATGCTAACAAGGCCAATGCCGAACGTGCAGCTAAAGCAGAATGGGAGAAAATTCAGCGCGGTGTGGCGTCATTCTCTATTCGACTGGCGAAGGGAAGGCCAGAGCTGTTCCCTGAAATGAAAGTCAGGGTGAGTGGCTTCAAGACCGAAATCGACGCGGCAGACTGGACGCTGGTAACTGTCACACACACCCTGAATGACAGTGGATTAACGTCATCCTTGCAATTGGAAGTGAAAATTTCTGATTCAGATAGGGTATAGTTGCTTTAGTGCCAGTTTCAGCGATGGCAACCTGTTTGTTGAGGTATTCGCGTTATGATGAGATGCCCCTTATGCGGCCACGCCGCACACACTCGTAGCAGTTTTGAACACACTCCCCAAACTAAGGAACGTTACAACCAGTGCCAGAATATTAATTGTGGCTCAACGTTTGTTAGTCATGAAACCTTTGTTCGGTTCGTCACCAAGCCGACATTGATTGAAGCGGTTCCGCCGCATCCTGATAGTGGACAGCAGACCGTGCTGGTATTCTGATCGAATAGGTGCCGATGAGTAAATAATTAAAAAAAGCGTTCCATTATTCATCGTGGTGCGCTTTTTTTATGTAAAAATCTTTTCCTTGGGAGGAGCTTAGGAACGATGGGAAGAAGGCTTATGTCATGATCGTCTCAAACTATATTCAATTTTCAGGGACGTCTCTGTGGTTCACTAAAATCTGATGAATAGCCAAAACAACATCAGAAAAATCATCATCTACAATATAAAAATAGCATTCAGGGACATTTAACACCTTGGAAAACGCGCACATTGTTTCAAAGGTTGGCTGATGAGTTCCATTTTCATACTGTGACACTCTCGCTCGTGCTGACTTTTCATCTATGCCAGCCGCAATTCCGAGTTTTTCTTGCGTGATATTTGCACGTAAACGAGCGGCTTTTAAACGTTTGTTAATCATAAAGTTAACCGTCAGTTATTAGACATGTAGCTGACGATATATTTAACATTTTTAAGAAGCGAAAAACGACGTCATTGTTTGACATCATAATGGGACCAAAATAGAATGATATCATCAAATGACGTCAATGGGATGAAGGATGATTAAGGTTAAAGAGCTGAGCTCAAAGCACCGCAAGACCCTTGCGGATGTGCTGACCACCCCGCCGAAATCCGGCATAAAATGGGATGATGTAGTCAGCCTGATTAACAAACGGGGGGGAAGATCAAGAACGGCAACGGATCACGCCGGAAGTTTATCCTCATGGGCTCAGTCTATCAGACTCATCAACCTCATCCTGGTAACGTAATGGATAAAGGCGCAGTCAATGGCCTTCGTGAGTGGTTCGAAAATGTAATAGGGGTCGAACATGATTAAAAGCAACAACATTATGACTATCGACGGCCATCCCGCTTCTGTTATCTACGAAGCAGAAATTAGGGCCTTTCGCGGCAAGTTTCTGGATGTCACCGGATATTGTGATTTCGTATCAAACAGTATTGACGGGCTTGAAAAAGAGGGACAAATCTCACTGGCTGAATATATAGAAACGTGCGAGGAAGAGGGAATTAACCCATTCAAGGAAGAGGGCAAGCTAAAATCTTTTACGCTTCGTTATCCTGGCTGGCTGGAAGCTCGCTTGACTGCGGCGACAATATCACACGCAGTCTCAAAGAACCAGTTCATAGTTCAGCTGCTTGAGCGGGAACTTCAATAAAATAGATAACGCCGGACAGTGACAAAACTTGTTTTTATTGCTGTTTGGGGTTGTTGGGGTCTACTCAACCACCCCAGCGATAACAGATACTGCAATAGTGACTTATTGAGGATACTTTCCTGTTCGGCCTTGATAAATGAAAAAGCCTACAGTATGGGGCAGTGACCGGGTAGCTGTGATAACCGCCAACAAATGCGGGCTACACTGGCCCCCACTTTTGTTGGCTTTTTACTGTTGCTTAATGCCTTGAAGTGACCTGCGGCGTTTCGTCATTGTTGCCGTATAGAACGATACCTGACGTGTCGATCTCATCTTCCAGTTAGAGTAAGTCGTAGTTCGTCTGTAAGCGCATCCAAAATGCCGGATTACTCCCCAGCGCAGCAGACAGTTGGATGGCGAGCGCCGGGGTTAACGCTGTTTTGCCCGAAAGAAAGCGGGAAACCGTCGCTGGAGTTACGCCGATGTTTTTAGCAAACTGGCGAACGCCAACCCCCAAATCCTCCAGCATGTTGGATACCATAACGCCCGGATGAGAAACAATAGCCTGTCTCATTAGTGATAATCCTCCAGGTTTAAAATGTAAGCATCACCATTTTTAAATTCGAATGTGATGCGCTAGTTAGCTCTGACAGTAATTGACCATATGCTAGTCCGAGTCCCTTTTAGGGGGTAACTTGTAGGCATGAATATTTATGATAATTAAAGATTTAATTGCTGTATATTTTATTTAATCTGGTTGATTTATGCAAAGATGGCTTGTGTATAAATTTTTTGGCAAGGTGAAGTGACATGAATATTAGTTACTAAAAACGAATATTTTTTGTGCTTGAGCACGTTATTTTGACTATGAACGATTTCAGCAATATTTGACGTGTGAAGATATTGAAAAGATACAACGTGCAATAACTAAAATCATTGGCGCATCAAATCTTATCGGTAAATCTGAAAGTTGACTCTTGGATTTTATCGACTAGAGTATGATTATTCCCCGTGAGGGCTTTGTTAAAAATTTCTCCCGCAAAGGGCTTATTAACCCCTCAGACATATATGAGGGGTTTCAAACTGCTGACAAACCTCGTTGAAAATAAAGGGGTTGCTTCTTTCGTGATGAATCATAATGTCTCCATTTTCCTCATTAACCCGGTCTAATCCCCCGCCAGGGCGTTATTTTCACTTCTCCTGCAATAAAATGTTTGTTCTCCAGAAATAAAAACAACAAAGCATTGCGATTAGCAATGGCAGCTCGCAGGGCGAGACAGCTACGCAGGCTTGATGCACAGCACAACGTAGCCCCCGTCCGTTCAAAGAAGATAACGGGGGTGATTCATCTGTTGATGAAGGATACGCGCAATCAGAATATCGGTATCCCGGATAGTATAGAAAACCGTGTGGCGGTGAAACTCAACCCGCATGACACCTGGGACAGATGGGTACTCCCTCCCTATATGTGGCATTTCAGCTAGTGTGTCAAAAAATGCTTCCAGTGCCTCCGTATAATGGTCAGCCTGAACTTCACCGAATTGCAAAAGTGTATAATCATAAATCCCAGCAAAATCTTCAGCAGCCTGATCCGTGAGCTTATACATTATGTCTGTGTTTCCGTTGTTCCGCTATATCCCGTAGGGTCAGCGAGCTTTCCCCACTTTCCAAGCCAGCAATAACCGCCTTGCGTACAATCTCATCGTAAGCTTCTTGTTGCTCCAGCAAACGCAGCGCCGAACGCATAACTTCACTGGCATTTCCATAACGGCCACTTTCAATCATATGCTGTACGAACCTGTCAAGTTGTTCGCCCATACTGACAGTAGTAATTTTTCTCATATTTCACCGATGTATTAATAGTTAATACATCAAGTGTACAGCAAATGAGGCTGCATTACCAATGTCCTGAAGCCCCGAAAAAAATCGGGGCTTATGTCGATGTGGTCAAGGGGTGGACACTTACTTAAATAAATCCTTTTATTACAATGTGTTATGTTTTAAAAACAAACACCATCCCGTCTTTTCCCCCGCCTTATGAGGGTGTCGCAAAAGGCGTGTATTATCCGTTAAGATCTGCGTACTTCTTTTAAGCGCAGATCTTTTATGACCTTATTCATTCGAAAACGGGAACCTTCCCTTCATACCGGACGTCAGTTTGTCAAAGCTCAGCACTTACCTGTATTGGATGGCTCCCTTTCCCTTTCTGATTATCTCAGGCAAATGGGGGAGCGTAGCGCATTTATTGTTACTGACATTCTTGATGAGCAAGATTGGGGCCCTTTTGAACGCCATTATGCTTCGACAGGGAGAGCCCCTTATTCTCCACGCTCCATGATAGGGCTCCTGCTTTATGGGATCATGAAAGGACACTGCTCGCTCAGAGAACTTGAACGACTTGCGCGTTTAGATTTAGGCTGTATTTTTGTCAGTCAGGGAATTACGCCCGATCATGCCAGTCTTGGGCGTTTTATTTATCAGCACCAATCCGTCCTGACGGGCTCGTTTTTTAAGGCACTGACCTTATCCATTTTGCACCGTAGTCATTCGGACGGCTCGTGCCTGGCCGGTGACGGGACAGTGATAGAGGCGGCCTGTTCTCATTACCACCTTTTAACTCAGGAAGCGATTTCACGTGAAAAAAATACTCTCACGGCCACCCCTGCCACAGCGCAGACAGAAAAACGCATAAAGCAATTGGAACAGGGAGCCAGCGTATTACGGCGCCGACAAGAAAATCGCGAAAAAAAAGGGAAGGATGCCAGCCAACTGCGTATCAATCCAACAGAACCCGAAGCCGTCGTCCAGAAACTTAAGCGGGGAAGGGGATTTTCAACTTCCTATAAACCGTCTGTTTTAGTCAACAACAGACGTCTTATCGTCGCTCACACGGTCGATCCCTCCAGTGAAACCCAAGTGATGGCCGCGTTATTGGCGCAGAATCTCACTATCTCGGGCGGTCACCCGGAAAAATTGATATTGGATGCCGGTTATTTCCATGACGATGTGATTGCTGAGGCGAAGAAACATCAGATCTTGCTGTTTTGTGCAGAAAATTCAGACCGACAGCGTGCACGAAAAATCTATCCTAAATCATTATTTACTTATGATGCTGAGCAAGATTGCTATATTTGTCCTGCGCATCACCAATTGTCCCTGCAAAGTACAGTGAAAGCCACTGAAAAAACGCGGCCCTATCGGGTTTATAGCGCTGACAATTGTGCCGGATGCCCGCAGAAAGCGGGCTGCACAAAGGCTAAAGGAGGAAGAAAAATAAAACGTTATCCGGAAGATGAAGGGAGGGAGGCGCTTCGTTTGCATATGGCCGAGMHCAACAGATATTGAG